>CAZFLF010000014.1:0-19289 GCA_964519825.1 uncultured Pirellulaceae bacterium
GGCGTGGCGTCGGACGCCGCGCAACTTGAGGCCATTCGCGTGGAGTTTATCGGCGCGAAAAACGGACGGATCAAGAACCTGCAAAAGCTGCTCGGGACCGTCGATCCGGCTCAACGTCCCGCGGTGGGCAAACGATTCAATGCAGTCAAAGAACTGATCGAGCAGGCATTTCAAACTGCGACCGACCGCGTTGGCTCAGCGGGACCGACGACGGTGAGCCCCCAGGCTGCCGTGTTCGATCCGACACTGCCCGGCACACCGAAGCGTCTGGGAAAGCTCCACCCAATCACACAGACGATTGACGAACTCCAGGACATCCTTGGCCGACTCGGCTTTACCGTCGTCGGCGGTCCAGAGATTGAAGACGAGTGGCACAACTTCGAAGCGCTTAATATCCCCGCGGAGCATCCGGCGCGCGATCCGCTCGAAAACTTTTATCTGTCCACGGCACAAAAAGGATCCGGCGCGCTGCTGCTCAGAAGTCAGACGAGTACCGTCCAGATCCGGGTCATGGAGAAAACGCCGCCGCCAGTCCGCATCATTGCTTTGGGTCGTGTCTACAGGCCCGACGAAGCGGACCGGACGCACTATCCGATGTTCCACCAGATGGAAGGCTTGTTGGTTGACCAACGGGTGACGATGGCCGATCTCAAGTCGGTCTTGCGATTGTTCGCGGCCAGCTATCTCGGACAGGATGTGCACATCCGTTTCCGTCCATCTTTTTTCCCATTCACCGAGCCGAGCGTCGAGGTGGACATGAGTTGGAATGACAATTGGATCGAGATTGGTGGAGCGGGAATGGTTGATCCGAATGTCTTACGGGCGGTTGGATACGATCCCGACACCGTGACCGGCTTTGCCTTTGGATTTGGCGTCGAACGTCTGTGCATGCGCCGGCATGAGATCACGGACATCCGCGAGTTCTATAAGAACGACATCCGATTCCTGCGCCAGTTTTAATTGTACCTCGCACCACTGCGGTCTCCGCCCATGCTCGTTTCCTGGAAATGGCTGCAAGAGTACGTGCCGCTGAAAGTCAGCGCCGCCGAGGTTGTTTCGCGGCTGATGATGGCGGGCTTGAACCACGAATCGACCACGCTGGTCGGCGACGATTCCGCGATTGACTTGGAAGTTACCAGCAATCGTCCCGACTGCCTGGGACACCTCGGCATCGCTCGCGAAATTGGGGTGTTGTTCGACCTACCGCTGCGAATGCCCGCCGCCGCACCCCGCGAGTCGTCGACACCGGTCGCCGATCTCACCAAAGTTCGCATCGATTGCCCGGGCCTGTGTGCACGATATTCGGCGCGAGTGATTCGCGGGGTCAAGATCGGTCCAAGCCCCGCGTGGCTGGTTCGTCGACTCCATACGATCGGAGTCCCGGCCGTCAACAATGTTGTCGACGTCACCAACTATGTCATGTTGGAATGCGGCCAGCCGTTGCACGCCTTCGACTTCGCCAAGTTGCGAGGACGCGAGATCATTGTCCGCGAGTCCCGGCCGAAGGAATCGTTTATCGCCATCGACCATCGGACGTATACGCTCGACGCTGGAATGTGCGTAATTGCCGACGCGCAATCTCCCGTGGCCATCGCTGGCGTAATGGGAGGCGAGTACTCCGAGGTTGCGCCCGGCACGACCGAGTTGCTGATCGAGTCGGCGGAGTTTTCGTCGCTGGCGACTCGCACCACCGCGCGCAAACTGAATTTGCACAGTCCATCGTCGTATCGCTTCGAACGCGGCGTCGACCCCGCCGGACTTGATTGGGCCAGCCGGCGTTGTTGTGAATTAATTCTAGAGTTGGCTGGCGGTGAGTTGGCATCCGGCTCAGTGGAAGTTGGCCGGGATGTTCCGCGTCCCCCGCAGATTACTTTACGTCTGTCGCAACTTCCACGGATCCTCGGGATTGAGGTACCGGCCGATGTTGTGCAAAAAATACTTGTGGCGCTGGGAAGCAGTCTGACGCGAGTGGCCGGCGACGTCATCGAGTTGACTCCCCCGAGTTGGCGGCGCGACCTGACGCGTGAGATCGACCTCGTGGAAGAAGTCGCTCGCATCCATGGGTATGACCAGATTCCCGAGGACGTCGCCGTTCCGATGTGTCCGTCGCACCGCCGCGACGAAGATCGAGTCTTGGCGCGTGTACGCAGCGTGTTGACGGCCGCGGGATTCGATGAAGCGATTACAGTGAGTGTCGTTCCCGGGGCCTGGTGCCCGACGTTTACTCCGTGGACCGCCGACGGACCTCTGGTGAGCGGGATGCCGATGCTCAAAGGCGCCGACCATTTGCGCGTGAGCCTGATTCCGAGCTTGCTCGAAGCCCGGCGCGTCAACGAGGCGGTCTCGAATCCGGTCATCGAACTGTTTGAAACCGCCCGCGTCTATCTTCCTCGTGCAGGTCAATTACCCGCGGAGCAGTGGACGCTTGGGCTGACGAGTGGAGCCGACTTCGCCACCGTCAAAGGGGTAGTAGAATCTCTGCTGGAATCCGTCCATTGTAGTGCCTCCTTGGAGGCGCTTCCCACACAACTGCCACTGCTGGATGGGCGCCGTTCGTGTGAGTTGCGAGTTCAAGGTCGACTGTTCGGTTTCATTGGTGAAGTGACCACCGCTGGTCAAAAACAATTCGGGCTGCGCGGGGCAACGACGATTGCCGAGTTGAATCTTGATGTGTTCGCGGAACTGGCTCGACTCGTTCCCAAGTACTCGGAGCTCAGTCCCTATCCGGCCATCGCACGCGACATGAACTTGATTGTCGATGAATCCGTGAGCTGGTCAGAGTTGGCCGCGACGGTGCGTGAGGCGGGCGGCTCGCTACTAGAGAACCTCGCGTACCGCGAGACTTACCGCGATCCGCAAAAGGACGGAGCGGGCAAGAAGCGAGTGCTGCTGTCGTGTTCCTTTCGAGCCGTCGACCGCACGTTCACCGGCGAAGAAGTGGACCGCATTCGCGATGACATCGTGGCGGCTTGCGGCCGGCGACACGCGGCGAAACTGTTGGCGTGAACTTAGAGGTTAGAGGTTAGAGGTTAGAGGTTAGAGGTTAGAGGTTAGAGGTCAGAAGTTAGGATTTGGGTCGGCCTCTGCTCTCTGACCTCTGACCTCTCTAAGAAAGGATGCCATGACCGACGAATCGCTTCCTGAAGTTCATTTATTTACCGACGGCGCATGCAGTGGAAACCCTGGGCCGGGGGGTTGGGCCTTCATACTGCGTCACTCGTCGTCAGGCAAAGAGCTGGAACAGTCGGGCGGCGAACGTGAAACGACCAACAACCGCATGGAGTTGCTGGCGGTTATTCGCGGCCTGGAGGCGTTGAAGAAGCCTTGTCGCGTCGTGCTGTATACCGACAGCGTTTACGTCGGCAAAGGGTTGACGGAATGGATGGAAAAATGGAAGCGGGCCGGTTGGAAACGCAAAGAAGGCGATCGTCTCAAGCCGGTGAAGAACGACGATCTGTGGAAACGATTGGACCAGCTGCTCGCGCAACACCAGCTCAAATATGTTCGCGTCGCCGGCCATAGCGGACACCCCGAGAACGATCGCTGCGACGTGCTCGCCGTCGAGGCCTACCGAAAGCTGTAGTTCGTCGGCGGAAAGGGGCAAGAAGATTTACGGGCAGAAAGATGGCGTCACGGCAAAGTCAATTGCACGATTGAGAACGTTCGAAATACCGGATCGCAGCGGGAATCGAGAGTAAGGGCAATCGGACTATCGCCAAATGGTGTTTTGCGTTCCGCCAATCTTCCTGCCCAAAAATCTTCCTGCCAGCAGTGTTTTCTTCAATCTTTCGTTAGCGTGACGAATCGTACGACGTGATGGTTCATGTTGATCCAGTAAACTGCCCCATCTTCCTGCCCGCTCGCTCGCCTGTGACTGCGGGTTAGACGATGATGTGGCTAGGTTGAAATAACGTTTGAACGGCCCCTGGCGATTCGAGTTGGAAGTTCTGGCGGAAGGATCAAATGCATCATGTTCTCGGCAGCTTCTGGTTGATTTTCTGTGGGGCTGTTGCTGCCGCCGCGGAGACGTCTGCGGAACCGCAAGCCGTGGAGTTTTTTGAGAAGCGGGTCCGGCCGGTGTTGGTGGAACATTGTTATTCCTGCCACGGCGCGAAAAAGCAGGAAGCCGGCTTGCGGCTCGATTCGGCGGCCGGCTGGCGGAAAGGGAGCGAAAACGGGCCAGTCATCGAAGTGGATGACGTGGAGCAGAGTCGCCTGCTGGAGGTCGTGCGGTATCGCGGTGAGACCAAGATGCCGCCCAAGGGAAAATTGCCCGATCAAGCGATCGAAGCGCTCACCATTTGGCTCAAGATGGGAGCGGCCTGGCCAGTCGAGGACGCAGTAGCCGCAAGCAATCGTCCGCCGATACCGGCGGAACTCGCGAAGAACCATTGGTCGTTTCAGCCCGTTCTCGATCCGGCGGTTCCGCGGGTGCAGGATCGAGAGTGGGGGAAAACCCCTGTGGATGCGTTTGTGTTGGCAACGCTGGAGAGCGCGGGGCTGAGGCCGAGTCCTCGGGCGGACCGTTGCACGCTGATCCGCCGCGCCACATTTGATCTCCACGGACTCCCTCCCACCCCGGACGAAGTCGCGGCATTTGAGCGAGATGAGTCACCCGCGGCGTTCGACAAAGTGGTGAATCGTTTGCTCGAATCGCCGCGTTATGGCGAACGGTGGGGGCGACATTGGCTGGATGTGGCACGGTATTCGGATACGAAGGGTTACGTGCGGCTCAAGGATAATCCGAACTATCCCGGTGCCTGGACCTATCGCGATTACGTCATTCGAGCGTTTAACGAGGACTTGCCTTATGACCAGTTCATCGTGCAACAACTCGCGGCGGATCAGTTGGACCTGGGTGACGATCCACGTCCGCTGGCGGCGATGGGCTTTCTGACGTTGGGGCAGCGGTTCATTAATAGCCAGCACGACATTATCGACGATCGGATCGATGTCGTGACGCGCGGACTACTCGCTCTGACGACGACATGTGCTCGGTGCCACGATCACAAATTCGATCCGATCTCGATGCACGACTACTACGGGCTTCACGGCGTGTTCGCCAGTTCGTTGGAGCCGCGTGTCCCTCCGCTGATCGTGCCACCGTCCGAATTGGCTCGGTACGAGAGCTACCGACAGGAGTTGCAGCGTCGGACGGACCAATTTCAGCAATTTCTTCAAACACAACAGGCGAAGTTCGAGACGTCGTTCCGCGCTCGCGCAGGGGACTACTTATTGGCCGCACAACAGGAAAAGGTGCAATCAAATTTTCTCGCAGTGATGTTCCTCGTGGATGCGTCGAAGGATTTAAACCCGGTGATGACTCAGCGCTGGGGACGACTACTGGAGCAGACTCGTCAGCAACAACACTCGGTGTTGGCCCCGTGGCATGCGTTGGCACGATTGTCCGCGGCGTCGTCGACTGCCGACGAATTTACGGCCCAAGCACGTGAACTTGTCCGGAAGTGGCGTGAGTCCCCTGGCGCTACGCCGCCAATGAATGCGGTCGTCGTGAGAGCCTTGACGGACGCTCCCCCACTTAATCTCGCCGAGGTCGCATCGCGCTATGGCGACCTGTTCCAGCAGGCGGAAACGCGTTGGCAGGAAACGCTCAAAACCGACAATACGGCCACGCAACTTCCCGATCCTGGCTGGGAAGAGCTGCGTCGGCTGCTGTACGGTCCGAATGCTCCACCAGTCGTGGCGCTGACGGATGTGGAAGAGTTCTTGTTCGTCGATACAACGACCCAGAATCTGTTCCACGAGCAACAGAGGCAGGTCGAAGATTGGATCGCGTCGCCGGGAGCGGCGCCGCACGCACACATCCTGGTTGATGCGGCCATCCCCACGAACCCGCGCGTGTTTCTTCGGGGCAACGCCAGCAGTCCGGGCGAGGCCGTACCTCGACAGTTTCTCAAAGTGCTGACCCGAGGCGAGCAGCGTCCGTTCCAGCACGGCAGCGGTCGTTTGGAACTGTCCCGTGCAATTGCCGACCGGAACAACCCGCTCACCGCGCGCGTCCTGGTCAATCGCGTGTGGATGAATCATTTCGGCGCGGGGCTGGTGCATACGCCGAGCGACTTTGGTCTGCGTGGAGAGTCGCCGACGCATCCGGAATTGCTCGACTACTTGGCCTGGCGATTCATGGACGAGGGTTGGTCGATCAAGAATCTGCACCGACTCGTAATGTTGTCGTCCGTCTACCAGCAACAGAGCCAGAACAATCTCGAGGCCAAAGAACGAGATCCGGAGAACATTTTGTTGTGGAAGATGAACCGCCGGCGGCTTGATTGGGAAGCTTTGCGCGATTCGCTGCTGGCGGTATCTGGACAGTTCGACCTGACGATAGGCGGGCCGGCCGTCAACTTATTTCCAACGCCGTTTTCCACGCGTCGTTCCGTGTATGGTTTCATCGACCGTCAGAATCTGCCGAACTTGCTTCGCACTTTCGATTTTGTCCCACCGGATGCCACGAGTCCGCAACGACATCAGACGACTGTTCCGCAGCAGGCGTTGTTCTTGATGAATAGCACATTTCTCAAGGAGTGTTCGCAGCGATTGGCCGCGCGGCCTGATCTGCAGCAGGCGGCTACGAATTCCGAGCGGATCGACTTCGTTCACCGCCTGGTGTTCGGCCGACCAGCCGGACAGGAAGAAATCGCACTGGGTAGAAAATACATGGAGTCGCCCGGCGCGTCGGGAGGGGAAACTTCGCCGGCCGAACCGTCGCCTTACTTATCGTTGTGGGAGGAGTACGTGCAGACTCTCCTGTTGTCGAATGAATTTGTATTCGTGGACTAGCAACTTCCCTAGTGGCCGTGTCGCTCCGCGACACGAGGGCCGAAGCAGGTACCGATCCAAACTCAGTTGAATTGACCAACTCAAGCGTCGGTTCACCTGTCTCTGAGCGACAGGGCCACGCCAGAACGCAATCGTTTAGGAAAAAACATGTTGACTCGCCGTGAGCTTCTGAGTCGATCGGGGATGGGGTTTGGGCTGCTGTCCCTGGCCGACCTGCTGGATGGCAGGCCAGTCCGTGCTGACGCGGTGTCGACAAACCCGCTTGCGCCGAAGCAGCCGCATTTCGCGGCGAAGGCCCAGCGAGTCATTCATTTGTTTATGAACGGCGGGCCGTCACATGTGGACACGTTCGACCGCAAGCCTATGCTCGATAAGTACCACGGCCAGTCACTTCCGACTTCGCTGCGAACCGAACGGAAGACTGGAGCGGCGTTCCGCTCGCCGTTCAAGTTCGCGCGGCACGGTCAAAGCGGGATCGAGATCAGCGAGCTGTTCCCGCACGTCGCTCGCAGCATCGACGACGTGTGCGTGATCCGCTCCATGTACGCCGACGTCCCCAATCACGAACCGTCGTTTATGTTGATGAATTGCGGCGAGGGGCGGCAGGCTCGGCCGAGCATGGGGGCGTGGGTGACCTACGGGCTCGGCACCGAAAATCAGAATTTGCCCGGATTCATCGCCATGTGCCCTGGTGGCCAACCGACGGTGGCGGGACAAAATTGGCGGTCGGCGTTTCTGCCCGGTGCGTATCAAGGCACTTACATCGATACCCGCTCGACGGAGCCTGAGAAGCTCGTCGAATACATTCGCAACGAATTCGTGCGACCGGGCCGACAAAGAGTGCAACTCGATCTGCTGCAACAGATGAACGAACGGCACCGCGCCGGGCGAACGGACGACCCGCAACTCGAAGCCCGCATCCAGTCCTTCGAACTGGCCTATCGCATGCAAACCGAAGCGACCGATGCGCTGGACATCAACCGGGAACCGGCATCCGTCCGCGAGATGTATGGCGACACAGTCTACGGCCGACAGTTGCTTATCGCCCGGCGGCTGCTCGAGCGGGGAGTTCGTTTCCTCCAGGTCTGGCAGCGAGCGGGTCAGCCTTGGGACGCCCATGACGCGCTCGAACAAAACCATCGCGATCTGGCGGCAGAATGCGATCAGCCCATCGGGGCGCTGCTGCGCGACTTGAAGCAGCGCGGAATGCTCGATAGCACCTTGGTCATCTGGGGCGGAGAATTCGGCCGCACGCCAACGGTCGAAATTCCAACGCCCGGAGTTTCCAAGACGCCCAACGGCCGCGACCATAATCACTACGGCTTCTCAATGTGGCTGGCAGGGGGCGGGGTGAAGGGGGGTTACATCCACGGAGCTACCGATGAACTTGGCTGGAAAGCCGTGGACAACCGCGTCCACGTCCACGACCTGCATGCGACCATTTTGCATTTATTGGGCTTCGATCACGAACGCTTGACGTACCGCTATGCCGGCCGTGACTTTCGCCTGACCGACGTGCATGGCGACGTGGTTCGAGAAGTTATTGCGTAGTAGTGTGGAAAGTGACTGATCCGATGACAGAACCGCAGGCTGTTCCAGCACCTCTGAACCCCCTGACCCAGGCGAACGCTCCCCTGGGACAGGAGGCGACTCGGTTAACGGAGCTTTCGTCCCAGCAGTGGAAGTCCGGCATCGCAGCCTGGTTGGGCTGGTTGTTCGACGGGCTGGACATGCACCTTTACACGTTGGTGGCGATCACGTTCGTCGCCGAGTTGTTGAAACTGGACAAGTCCAACCCGGCGGTTGGCTATTACAGTTCCTGGATCCAGGCCGCGTTCCTGATCGGCTGGGCGTTGGGCGGCAGCATATTTGGGGTGATCGGCGACCGTATCGGCCGGAGCCGCACTCTGATGTTGACGATCCTCACCTATGCGTTCTTCACGGCGTTTTCGTACTTTGCGCAAACCTGGTGGCACCTCTTGATCTTTCGGTTTGTCGCCGCTCTGGGGATTGGGGGTGAGTGGGCGGTGGGGGCTTCTCTTTTGTCCGAGACCTGGCCGCGGCGTTGGCGACCCTGGATGGCGGCGGTGCTCCAGACGGCCGTGAACTGCGGCACGCTGCTGGCGAGCTTGGCCGTATTCCTCTTGGCCGACTTTCGTCCGCGAACGGTGTTTCTCGTCGGTGTGCTTCCGGCCCTACTCGTGTTGTGGATTCGCCGGGCTGTCCCCGAGCCCGAGGAATGGCACCAGGCCCGCAGCCAGGACGGTGCCCCCGTGCCCCGGTTTTTGGACCTCTTCCGTCCCCCGGTACGACGGATCACCGTGTTAACGTTGTCGGTATGCGCTCTCGGGTTGACGGCTCACTGGGCGTTCATGTTTTGGTGCTCGCAGCATCTGCGCAACCTGCCGAGTCTGCGGGAGTGGACCGAAGGTCGTCGAACTGAACTCGTTAGCGAGGCGATGTTCGTCGTGATGCTATCCTCCATCGTCGGCAACTTCATCGCTGCCGCGCTGGCAAAAGTTCTGGGATACCGGCGCACGATTACTCTGATGTGCCTGGGTTACTTCGGTGCCATGTTCGGTGCCTACAGTGTTCCGCGCGGGTATGGAGAGCTGTGGCCGTGGCTAGTCGCGATCGGCATATGCCAGGGACTGTTTGCGCTCTTCACGATGTATATGCCGCCACTCTTCCCCACGCTGTTGCGAACGACCGGTGCTGGGTTCTGCTACAACTTTGGGCGGACGGCGGCGGCACTGGGCACCGTGTTCTTTGGCCTCTTCACCAAGGTCGGAGACTATCGCTCGGCACTGTTGTACGCGGCGTTTTTATTCCTGCCGGCGGCCGCCATCGCTGCCATGCTCCCGGAGCCACCCGATTCGCAGTTTGCAGAACCCGTCGACTAGAGTCTAAATTCACGCACCGGTACGATTGTTTAGACCTTAGTCATTCGTTCAGCCGCCAGTCACCCGGTTGCCGTTCAGCGCACGCCTGCGGCTTGCGGTTAAACGAAAGGCCGTCGCCGACAGGAGCAAACCATGACCAATACAACCGTGAACTCGACGGCCCAACGAGCATTCGTAGGCAAGAAACCTTTCTCATTCGAGGCAAATGCCGGCTGGGCGCTTCCGCCAGCCGGGTACTCATGGTTGGAAGTCGCGGCTGTCGCGACCGATTCGCGCGATCGCGTGTACGTCTTTAATCGCGGCGAACATCCCGTGCTGGTATTCGACCGCGCGGGAACTTTCCTGCAGTCTTGGGGCGAAGGAGTTTTCGCGCGGGCGCACGGCATCACCATCGGCCCAGACGATGCCGTTTACTGCACCGACGACCGCGATCACACGGTGCGTAAATTCACGCCGGACGGTCAGCTGTTACTGACCTTGGGGACGAGCGGTCAGCCATCCGACACCGGCGCGACCAGCATCGATTTCCGCACCATTCGTCACGCCGGACCACCGTTCCATTTCCCGACCAATGTCGCGCTGTCGCCATCCGGCGAGATTTACATCACCGACGGCTACGGAAATGCCCGGGTCCACAAGTTTACAGCCGACGGCAAGCTGCTTCTCTCCTGGGGCGATCCCGGCAGCGGGCCGGGTCAGTTTCGCGTGCCGCACGGAATCGCGGTCGATCAACGAGGGATGGTTTTCGTTGCCGACCGCGAGAATAGCCGCATCCAAATCTTTTCGCCGAACGGAGAGTTTCTGAAGGAATGGACTGATATCGCGCGCCCCTGCCAAGTCGCGTTCGATGCCGCTGGCAATCTACTCGTCGCGGAACTGGGATACCGCGCCGGCATGTGGCCCGGCACGATTCCACCCACGCCCAACGCGACCGGCGGGCGAGTGAGCATCTTCAACCCACACGGTGAATTGCTGGCCCGCTGGGGTGGTGGCGAGACCCCGACCGCCCCTGGTGACTTTTTCGCGCCACACGACATCTGCTGCGATTCGCACGGCGACATCTATGTGGCGGAAGTTGTCATGTCGGCGGGAGGCAATCGAGGGCTGGTATCGCCTGATTGCCGTTCGTTGCAAAAATTCGTGCATCAGCGATAAAGCGCGGGAACTGAAAACAGCTCTCTGCGTTGCAGTTCACGAAGCGGAGCGGCGTACCGCACCCGTCACGCTCCGTCGTGACGCGGCTTTGCGTCAGAATTGAGCGCGCCGCGCAGAACGGTTGGCGATACGAGCGTCTCTCCGCGGATCGAGCACTTTCCCGCGACACTCACTTCGTGACTCACCTCCATGGACATCTAGCAGTTTCTGCCGCACTCGCTAGTTCTCGTTTGGCGCGGCTTTGTTCTTTTTGCGGTTCTTCTTTTTCACTGGAGCGGCTTTGTCTGAGTCTTCGGCACTCAGCCGATCGAGATCCGTCTGCAGTTTCGCTCGCGCGGCAAGTGTGTCGGCGTCACGAGTGTCGGTTGCGACGGGGATCTGGCGAAATGGGGCCTCTTTCATATCGAAAAACTCGCCCTCGCCGGTCAGTTTCCAGCGGTCACTGCGGATGTAGCGGCGGTCGCGGAGATGCACGTAGACCCATTCGCGCGGCTGGCCTTTCTCGCCACGCAGTTGCGGTGCGAAACTGCGACCGTCGAGTGTCAGGGCTTCGGCAGGTTTTGCTCCGGCCAATTCCACGAAGGTTGGGTGCAAGTCGCTAAAGTCCACGAGATCCTTTAGCACAACACCCGCTGGCGTGGTGCTCGGCCAGTTGGCGATCAACGGCACGCGGCTGCCGCCTTCGAGCATCGTTGCCTTCTTGCCGTCCACGGAATGTCCGCCCACGGTGCCAATCGGGACACTACCGTTGTCGCCCGTGAAAACGATGAGTGTCTTCTCGCGGAGCTTCATAGCGTCCAATTCCGCGACAAGCTTGCCGACCAACTTGTCGAGATAAGCAATATTGTCCGCGTAATGCGAGCCTTCGCCGGCGTTCGCGACCGATTTGGCTTTCTGCTTTTTCCCGTCGCCCGGCACCTTGCTATCTGGAGTCGCGAGGATCGGCCCGTGAATAAGTGGCGTGGGATAGTACACGAAGAATGGCCCGTCCTTGTGTCGCTGGATGAAGTCGACGACGAACTCGTGCAGCACATCCGGGCCATATTTTTTCTCGGCGTCGCTTAACCTCCCGCCGTTGAGGTTGTAGTCGGGGCTCCAGTAGCGATCTTTTTTGGACTTGGGTTCGCCCGCGACCCGCTTCGCCCTTGTCGCGGCTTTGGCAGCCGCCGCGTCTTCGTTGTCGGGCGTGCCCGCGCCCCAGATGAGGAACTCGTCGAAACCCCACTTGGCCCCCTCCTCTTTGGTCGTGAAGTAACTCAACTGCCGCCATTTTCCCGCGACGGCGGTGGCATAGCCGGCTTGCTTTAACCGCAGCGCGACGCAGCCGTCCTTTTCCGGCGTAGCTTGCGCACCGAGACCGTTGTCCCGGACTCCGGTGCGGAAGGCGTAACGTCCCGTCAGCAACATCGCCCGCGACGGCCCGCACAAAGGCGCGGCGAAGCAGTTTTCGAACCGCGTTCCGCCCGCGGCGAGCGAGTCGAGGTTCGGCGTCTTATAACTTCCCCCCGTGCAACCGAGCGCCGGGAGGCCGAGGTCGTCGGCCAGGATGAAAATGATGTTGGGACGTTCGGCAGCCACCGCCGTCGCAGCGCAGGGCCACCCAGCGAACTGCACAATCACAAAACTGATGAGCAAAAGTGTGAGGTGAAGTCTCATGAGGTCGCTTTCTTGGAGGATGGTTTTAAGCACGATCTTTAGTCTGCCTTGTCTTCGGTCTTGTCGTATTCGGTCGGAGGCTCGACCACAACTCACTTAACCTTCGCATCCAACTCCTCGAGCTTGAACCGCACGCTCACGACGTAGGCCGGCTCCCCCTCGCTCCAGTGACCGTAGGTGGTGGTGACGAAGGTGCCGTCAGGCAGCAGTTCGACACCGGGATAGGTGCAGTCGGCGCCTTTCGTGTTGTCCAAAATCCGTATGCGATACTGCCCTTCCTGGCCTTTCACGATGTCGTCGTAGGTGCCAACCCAGCCGACCCAGTCCCCTTTGGTGGGACTGACGTGAGTGGTGTCGCGGAAGCTGATGAAGAGACGGCCGTCGGGGGCATACTTCGCGGTGTGGCGGTCGCCGGTGAGAGAGGCGGGGAGCTCGCGCGGCTCGGTCCAACTGAGCCCCTCGTCGTTGGAGAAGATGACGAAGGAATTGTATTTCCGTGAGTTCTCGCGAAGCAGCACGGCGATTTGCTGGCCATCGGGGGAACGCAGCGCGCCCGGCTCGCAGAGGCTCGCATCCGGCAGCATGGCAATGGGTGCGGGCGCGCTCCAGGTGATGCCACCGTCCTTTGAGAGTGTGGTGTAGACCCAAAAACGCCACGGTTTGGCCGCTGGCGAGGTATGGTCACTGTGCGGACCCTTCACGGTGTAGCGCGTCTCGGCGCCACCGCGGATGAAGCGTCCATCATCGTGGAAGAAGGCGAGGTATTGGCCGGGCGTCTTGAGACCCATCACGGTCGCCATCGTGACCACGCCGCCGAAGTCGCCGATCGGCTGCAGTTCGCTCCAGTTGGCGCCGTCGTCCTCCGTGACGGACATGCGAATGGGATACAAGCCGCTGAACATGATGATGCGCTTCTTCCCCGCCGCATCCACGACACGATGCAGCGTGGGGACTTCGAGCGAGGTCTGCCAAGACTTGGGCGTGGGCAGGCGCTCGCTCCAAGTCTTGCCGCCGTCGTCGCTGCGCTTGTAAACGATAGCTCCGCGCCCGTGGCCTTTCGGATACACGATGAGCATGGTCTTGCCGTCTTCGAGCAACACGGTGGTCGGGTGGCCGAGATACTGCCCAGCCTCACGGTCCACGATGACCTGACGCGCCTGCTCCGCGCTGATGTCCACTGTCGGGATCGTGTAACCAGGTGCGAGCTTCGTCTTGAGGTTCTTCGGCGGCAAGAGCGCGGTGTCCCGCTTTTGCGCGGTCGTCTGCTGCGCAATGCAAAGGGTGGCCAGAAGCCACGAAATCGTGGTTGCTGTGGCGATCAGGATGGTACGAGCATTCATGGTCTCTGTTATTCCTTCTTTCCCTTCACCGGTTGTTAGCTGAGGTGACCCATTCGCCCGGCTTGGTAATCACGGACTGCCTGTTGGATTTCTTCCTGGGTATTCATCACGAACGGACCTTGGCCGACAACAGGCTCGTTCAAGGGCTCGCCGGTTAGAAGCAGCGCCCTGGCGTCCGTCTTGGCGTGCAGCTTGATTTCATCCCCTTCGCGATCAAACGCGACCAGTTGAACGGCATCCGCGGCAGTACCTTCGTTCACGCGTACCGTACCGTTCTGCACGACGACCAGCGCGGTCTGCCCGGCGGGCAAGCGCAGGTCCGCCGATCGACCGGCAATCAATAGCAGATCCCACACGTTCACCGGCATGAAGGTCTTGGCCGGTCCTTGCACACCTTGGAACTTGCCAGCAATAACACGAACAGTTCCCGCCCCATCGGCAAGGGGAGCTTGGGGAATCTGTGCGTCCAGGATTCCCTGGTACCGTGGCGGCGACATCTTCTCCTTCGCCGGCAGGTTCACCCAGAGTTGCACCATTTCGAGCGTTCCCCCCTCGCGTGAAAACCTCTCGCTGTGAAATTCCTCGTGCACCACGCCGGACGCGGCCGTCATCCATTGCACATCCCCCGGACCGATCGAACCGTGACTGCCGCTGGAATCGCGATGCTCCAGTTCGCCCTGGTACACGATCGTGACGGTCTCGAAGCCGCGATGCGGGTGCTCGTCCACACCGCGAGTAGCCTCAGCCGGTGCAAACTCGTAGGGACCGGCATAGTCCAGGAGCAAGAACGGATCGAAGGCATTTCCCTCCTGATAGGAAAAGAGACTGCGCACTGGGAAACCGTCTCCCACCCAGTGGGGGCGAACGTCACGTACTATCCGACGAATGGTTTTCATGAACGCTTCCTTCCTCGCTGCGAGGGAAGTTCGTGCCGAATTCCCAGGCTTCTCTTGGAAAAAAGTGGAGGCAGGAGAACACCCATGGTACTTTTTTTCCAGAGTTTGTTCGACTGGGACAACGCAATTCGACAGCAGTTGGATAGCGAGATGAACCAACTGGCACCGTATTCCGTTCACTTTGGGTTGCCTGAGTAGCGCTGGATCATCTCCACCGCGAGCCTTCCCAGCACGGTGCCGATGGCCCCAATGACCATTGCAGCAAATGCGATAATGACAGTCAGCGCGGCAGCCAGACCTGAACCCGGTGCTGGAGGATCCTCTCGGATTTGAACGAGAGTCCACACCGCAACGAGGCTGGGCACCAGAACGGAAAGCAGAATTCCAATTGAAAGTGCCCGTTTGCGACTATCGGCAGCCACTACAGGACACGTCAGCAAGACCAGGCACGCCAGGGGATTAATAACCAGGTCGAGTGCGTCGGGCGAGGCGGCGACATAAAGAACTCTGAACCACGCCAGGTCTGCCAGCAGAACTCCGATGGCTGTTGCAACCAAGATGTTGGCGAAGTGACGGGTGAAAGCTGCAACGCACGCTCCGACTACGATCACAGCGACAATTCGGGCTGCGACGGCATATGTGACGAGGCCGTTTGGAATCAGATTGTCTGCGGGCGTTGCAGCGAAACACAATACGGCATCAACTAGCAACGCCACGACGGCACCGGCGATGGCAATTTTTGCGCCGCGTTTAACTTTCATGAGCGAAGCTCCCAGGACAATTCAGAGATCGTTCCTGAACCGGCCTGACAGACCCGACGCGATCTGTCTGTTCGGCCCAGCGAAGAATCTCTGGATCGCTAGAGCCTAATGGCGGTCCGTCGGGGTCGCCAACGCGGACGACATTAAGAGGTTCCGCATTCGCTGCGTTGTATCGTTGAATGGCCCACCAGAGTGGTCCCCGCAGGTGCTCATCCAATAAGAACGTCAGTGCCATGAGTCATTACGGCGCGGACGTCTTGCTGAGGGCAGCCATTCGCCGACGCAGTTCCTCCAAATCGGGCGACGTGGGCGCAACTGCGCGCTGCCGATCGGTTTCACTTTGGCAACTTGCGGCGTAGGCATCCACCGCGGGCTGATTCTCCAAATAGTACGCAATCAACTTGTGGATCAGAGCCAACGACAAAGTGGGGAAACTGGCCCAGGAGCATCTCCGGTGAAAAGCCTTGATTGTCGAAGTAGACGAAGTGTTCCAGTGCGATTCGATGGCCCGACAACCGAATTGAACCGAACGCATCTTCCGTCAAGAACTCAGGCAATTGCATGATTGTGGCTCCGTTGGAGTTCCGCACTCACGGTCCATTTTACCGAGCTTTAGGTGAAAAGCACCACTCACAAGCGTTCTTGTCGACCTTTTGCGTGGCACCCAGCGTTCACCGCGACATCTTGCTGGCATTGAACGGGCCGACAGGAGGCGAATGCCGCCGGAGAACATCCATAATAGCTTGATAAATGTAAGGGTTGTTGAGCGGTGATCGCTGATTATCCTCTGACCAATCTTTGTATCCCTGCTCCTTAAACGCGTTGTCATCCCGTTTCCCAAGTTCGACCAGAATATCTCGCATCAACGGGGCAGCATTGAGAGCGTAATCTCGCAGCACCGGAGTCCCGTCGGAGTAACGGAGGGTACGGAGTTGCTCCGGAATACGATCTTTCGGAAATTCTCCTTTGCGGTCCGCACGGCTGGCGATGGGGTTCCATAATACAAACTCCGCGTCATAGCTCATGTCGAATAACACCGGCAGATCTTGGGCACGATGTGGGAAAGGACCGCGATGAGAATACTTAGATTCACCGACCCCCTCGAGTTCCAGCCCATGTTCCGACCAGCGAGCCATGCCCTCCAGATACCATGAGTTCTTAAAGTAAGTGGTACCGTATTGGATGAGGTGGAAGAACTCGTGGGCAGGCGTGATGTTCTTTCGAGCGTCAACATGTCTGCCAATCGACATGACAATTGCGCGGTCGTCGGGCGTCCCTTCGGGGATCTCCCTCGCCCGTTGCGACTCCTCAAAGGCAACTCCGTTTCCACCACCGATTTCGTCTCGATCCCAAATGCGGACCTCGACGCACTTGAGTCCCGGATAGCGTTCACTTTGGAGGGGATCGGGGAATTCAAGTACACCACAGAACAATCGATGTGCCGCCCAGACCTGCTTCGCCACATCTTCAACATGATCCGGAACGGAGTTGGAATCCGCGTCCGCCAATGGCACCGCCGACTTTCCCTCTTTCGTATAGAAAACTCGAATCGGGCCCACAATCAAGTGTTCATTCAACGGAGCTTTGCCATGTGCGTTCTCGGCACTCCCAAGAGCCACCGCAGCGATTGCCGCAACGCGTGTTAGCCTTCTCATTATCGCTCCTTACATCGGTTGTCCACCGCCGGGAAGGTGAGGGTGCAACCATTCAGTCCGTAGTCGAGGGGCGGGGTCCCCCGAAAAAATGCTTGCCGACAGCATCCGCGTGAATGACGACCGCGAGCTACTTCTTCCGCGGTAGTGAGCGGTCATAAACCGATACCGTTGGCCTCCATTCTCCGACGAGTTTGTCCAGACATTGGTGCTCACTCTGAGGTTTTGCATCCATCGATTCGTTCATCAAACGTTGAATGGATCGGGGAAAGCAGGACGATCAATGTATCCAACGCGGAGAGATTATAAAGTTCCTTCCGAGTCTGACCCCAACTGTCCCGCGTTATCCGTGTGTGCTCTTATCCGTGTGCAATTCTGGATTTGAAAGACTGGTTACCCACTTTCCTTGGTTCATCCATTTCATGGGATGTCCCTTTCATCGTACAATGCAGCAGAGTCAACCATGAACCTTAACGACGCACAACTGAAGGCAGTAGAATCCGGAGAGACGTCTCGATTCGTTGACCCGAATACGCATACGGAGTTCGTTGTCGTTCGTGCGGATATCTATGAAAAACTTCGACATGCCGTCGAAGAGTCCGATCCGTCGCTGTACGAATTTGACGACATTACTCTGTTCAAAAAATGAGGATTGCTGTTGCCGAGATTGCGACTGAGAAACGGATGGAGGAAACGCCCACGGGAGCGGTTCTGGTGCGTCCGTACCAAATTATTCTTCGGGTGAGCCTCGAAATAGACGGCGTTCTCTCTCCTGGTTTTCCTGCGATTCTGGATACCGGCCACAATCTGAACTTCTCGATCTCTGAAGAGCATCTCCGTGAGTGGGCAGGGATGCAGCCTCGGACGATCGGTGCTGCAAAGGTGAATAATTTGGAGGTGTCGCTTCGGCAGGCGAACGTGGCGGTCGGGAAGACGATCTTCAAGCTGGACGAAGGAATCGCCGTGCACGAACGTGGGCCGAGGCTTCCGATTCTCGGCTTGCGTGCACTCGTGAAGAACAATGTCAAATTAGTCGTCGCGGGAAACCGTGCGTATCTATCCAAGGGGTGGTCATTGGGAAGTTGGTGACCGTGCGAGTCACTCAACCCTCCATCCGTCCGGACGGTTCTTGTTCGTGGCCAATTATTTTGGCGGCTCCGTGGCGGTGCTGCCAATTCTGGTCGATGGTCGTCTGGGCGAGGCGGCGGATATCAAGATCGATGCCGGCAAGATTGGACCCGCCAGGGCGACCAACGCTCCACCGGGTAGCTTCGCCTTCAGCGGACATGATCGGACTCACGCGCACATGATTCACGCCGATCCCTCAGGACGCTTCGTGCTCCATGTTGACCTGGGACTGGATCAAATCTTCGTGTGGAAGTTCGACGAGCAGAAGGGGACGCTGACTCCGAATGATCCGCCCGCGGTCTCGCTGCCACTTGGAGACGGACCGCGGCATTTCCATTTTCACCCCAATGGCCGTTGGTTCTACTCCATTCAGGAGGAAGGCTCGACCATCGTGTTGTTTGACTACGATGCCGCAAAGGGGCGGTTGGCACCACGGCAGACGGTCTCGACCCTGCCGCCCGGGTTTGCTGGCAGTAACTTCTGCTCCGGGGCCCTGGGGTCAGACTTTGTTTTTTTGTTTTTTCGAATGAGCGTGGTCGTCCGCAGTGCAAGAAACCAAAAAACCAAATCTGAGAAAGCGCCGGGATAAACCGGGACGTGGCACACATTCAGAGGGGCTTCGTCAGTGGCACCCGGCGGTTGTGAGCGTCGGTCTCGTCAGAATCCAGGGATTGCAACTCAGCTGATCGCCAAAAAACCGAGTGGAAGGAAAGTAGCCTGAGACGATTGTAAACCAACTAGGTGCCGCCGCGTCCACACTGCTCGCACTAGGTTTCCACTTCAACGACATTTCGGATTTCAGTGTAAATTGGAACTTTTCGGCCCAACTCCTCCAGCCGAACAACGATTGCCAGTGGGACTTTGCCTACGCTACGTTGCCAGCGCTTGTAGGCGGCGATGGCCAGCGTATAGTGGTCGTCACTATATTCCCGACGGTGATGCGACCAAAGATAACTAGCGTGTTGAACGGTGCCTCGCGAGCGCCTTGTAAGCGAAG
>CAZFLF010000015.1:0-19280 GCA_964519825.1 uncultured Pirellulaceae bacterium
AGCTCCGCCAAGACCCATAATGATGGCACCTTCGACTTGGGCGCGGAGGTTCCTCGGGTTCTGAATGGCGCCGCACTCGTATGCCTCCGTAACCGACACCAGGTTGATTCGCCGGTCGGTCACCTCGACCTCGACGCAGGCGGCGACGAACGAGCCTTTTTCAGTTCCACAGGCGAGTCCCACACCGCGGTTCTTGGCGCGTTTGGCCCGGCGACTGTGCCAATCGAATTTCTCTGCCGCCGCCCGCAGCACATCTTTCAGTCGGCCCTCGTCCAGATACTTCAGCCGAAAATCCAGCGGATCGGCACCCGCGATTGCAGCCAGCTCGTCCATTGCCGATTCGCGGGCAAAGGTGTTGGCCGTCGATGCCAGTGCTCGATATGAACCCTGCCGCAACGGCGAATCGGTGGCGACGAATCGCGTCCGACCGTTCGGAATTCGATAGGGAGTTTCGATCGCGGAGCCGCCGGAGTTGTAATTGGCGAAATCCCAAGTAGTGAGGTTACCGGACGGGTCGAGCCCCGCCTGAATCTCAATGAGTCCGGCCGGTCGAAAATACGCCCAGGTAAACTCCTCCTCACGCGTCCAGCGCAGCGACACGGGGCGCCCCGCCGCCCGAGCCAACTTGGCTGCCTCGACGGCGGCCTCGCCTGTGTGCTTGCCACCGAATCCGCCCCCTGTGTCCGGGACAATGACCCGCACGCGATCCGCAGGCAAACGAAAGGCCTGCCGTAGTTCGTCGTGCACGCGTGCGGGCTGCTGTGAACCGGTCCAAACAGTGAGTTTGCCGTCCGTCCACTCCGCGACTGCCGCGCGAGGCTCCATTGGCGCATGCTGGACGTAGGCGACCGTGTACGAGGCATCGAGCTTCTTTTCCGCTGCTGCGAACGCCGACTCGCGATTGCCCCACGCGTTCTCACGGGGGCGCGACCCACCCGAACCTCCGCCACTCGCTCGGCTCTTCAGGTGTTCGTACAGCTTGTCGCTCGAAGGGTGCGGGGGCCGCTCCCAATCGGCCGTCATGGCGATCGCCTCCAGCGCTTTCTTGGCCTGCCATGAGGTCGGTGCCGCGCAGCCGACGAAATCGCCGTCGCGGACCACGCTCACACCTTCCATCGCTTGGGCAGGCGCCAAATCCACTGACTTGAGCCGCGCGTTGTAAGATGCCGGCCGGAGTACCTTGCCGTAGAGCATGTCTTTCCGGACGATGTCCGACGGATATTGCGCGGTCCCCGTGACGACCTGATGGCCATTCACTTTGGGAATCGACGTACCAAGTACCTTCCACTCGTTGACGCGCGCTGTGGAGACACCTTCTGGTGGAGGCACGGCGAGTTGGGCCAGCAACATGTCATCCTTCGCGAGATCGGCAAGTGTGATTTGCTTGGAAGCGTCGGCCGAAAAGACTCCCGCGTCGACCTTCAGTGCGGATCGGGCGACCCCGAGCCGCTGGGCTGCATAGCCCGCGAGTATTTCGCGCGCGGCGGCGGCGGCGTTTTGAATTCGCGGAACCGTGGACGGAGTCGTTCGGCTGCCGGCGGTTCCGCCATCATCGGGGCACAATTCCGTATCGGCCATGATGACGCGGATTTGGTTAATCGGAAGACGTAACTCCTCGGCAACGGCCTGCGCGATTTGCGTGCGAGAGCCTTGACCCACCTCCACCTTACTTGTCAGCACGGTCACGACTCCGTCCTCGGCAATGTGGAAGCGATCGGCAAGCTTTTCGTCGCGGCGAGCGCTGCGCTGTCCACCTCGTCCGCCAGGAGCTTGAGCGTGCGACAGGTCGGTTGACACCGCGATGACCAAGCCGGCACCGAGCACCTGAACGAACTCTCGCCGATTGGCGTTGAATCGGTATGTGCCATTCTCTCGAAGCTCGTACCGCTCCACTTCGATGAACTCGTCGTCGTAAAGTTCGTTCGACATGACAAGCCTCAAGTTGAGATAAGAACTCCAGAACTCGGTTACGAGCGATCGGCGGCGTGTTGTACCGCGGCCAGAATGTTCGGGTAGTTGCAACAGCGGCAGATATTGCCACGCATCGCAGCGATGATTTCCTCCCGAGTAGGATTCGGTTTTTCGCTCAAGAATGCCACGGCGGACAGAATCTGGCCCGGCACACAGTATCCACACTGCATCGCCTGCTTCTCGATGAAAGCCTGCTGTACGGGATGCAACCCGATATCGGTTGCGAGCCCTTCAATGGTCTGGATCTTTCCGCCGTCAACCTTCCCGACGGATGTGATGCACGAGCGTACGGCGCGGCCATCGATCAAGACGGTGCAGGCTCCACATTCTCCCTCGCCGCAGCCGAACTTCGTGCCGCTCAGCCCGAGATCTTCGCGGAGTACATCCAACAGCGGCCGGTCATCGTCGGTTGTCAGCGATCTATCTTTTCCGTTGACGTGGATGGTGAGTTGGCGGTGCATGGATGCTTGCTCCGGTTGGGGCCGCTGACGCTCCTCACTTCAGCTTTTGCTAGTGACTTTGGCGTAATTCGCCCGGACGTATTCGTCAGCGTCATCGAGTGAGTCAAAACTCAGGGCATCATCCATGTTTGTAGACCACTCGACTCCTGTCCACACCTGATAGATGTTGGTCTGCAAACGTGGGGCTCGTTTGCTCCCCACCTCGTCTAAAGTCCGATCCGAGGAGATGACGTACTTAGTACCTTGTTGTCGCGTCAGAACGCCCATGTCGATCCCTCGCGAGGTTAGCGACGGCTACGAAACCATTGCCACAGGGCAACGAGTCTCATACCCGGTCTTGCGGTTCAACTTCTGTGCCAATTTCTTAACTTGTCAAATTCTTCGGAACTTGGCAATCGACATCGAGTGTGCAACCCAATGCTCGCAGGTGATAACGTCAAACTTTATCACGGAAAGCACCGCGACACCATTAGTCGCTGGAGTTCAATCGCTCCCTTGGACCACGCTGCGCAAGCCGCCGATTGGTCAGCGTTCGCGCTTGCCTGGTGGACAGAAGCTCCGCTAACTATGACGGCAATCGAAAAAAATAGGCCGGAGGGATTTGCAACATTCCCCCGGCCTTTTGGTTTTTAATCTATGCGCGCGGTCTAGCGTCGTCCGTAGCTGCCACGACCGCCACCACCTGAGCTCCGCTCTTCACGCGGCTTGGCCTCGTTGACGGTCAGCGGTCGACCGTCGTGTTCCTTCTCGTGCAGCCCCTGAATGGCTTGGCGAGCGGCATTGTCATCCGACATTTCCACGAATCCGAAACCTTTGCTTCGGCCCGTGTCGCGATCTTGGATCACTTGGGCGCTTCGAACCGAACCGAACGGAGTGAAGAGTTCTTCCAAGTTCGCACTCGTCACTTCGTAACTTAAGTTACCGACGTACAATTTCGTACCCACAATGCAATTCCTTCAAAAAGCACGACCTAATTTTTACTTCCGGGTCGAAGCGGAGGTGACCAAAGTGGTGGCCGGCCAAGCAGGCAAGGCGAGAGAGGGGCAGCAAACGGCCCAGAAAAAGGCAGCGCTACAGATCGCGTCGACAAACCAACTGCACCCAATGTAGCAACGTGTCACGACAAACGCCAGCGGCATTTGAAGCTGAACCGAGCTCGCATGCACCGCCAAAGGGTTTGCCGGTCTGGGGTTGTCGTGCGAAAAGAGAAGTTTGAAACGCTGAGATGCTGTCACGTATGAATGAGGCGTCACAGGACTTTAGTTGAGGAAACTCGATATGCGCCGCGTAATCACGGTACGGGATCGGGATCGTCCATGAAGAAAACATCTTCCAGCTTGACCAGCCGCCGCGACGGAGCGCGGAGGAAGCGCCCTTCCAACCGGTCGTGACCATCGCCTCCGTCCACTGCCAGCAGGTCGAGGAATAGTAGGGGTTCGTTTAGCGGCACTTCGCCCTCGCCGAAGTCGGGAAATCCACCAAGAATTAAGCTGTCGTCACCCGCGCCCGCGCGGATGTCAACGGGGCCGCTAAATCTCCCTGATGGTCCAGCGGGACCGCGCAGAGCGTCTATCCACACGCGATCGCGGCCACTTCCCATGTCAAAGCTTGAGGCCTTCTGCGCGGCCACGTGCCACAGATCGAGCGCGTCATCCCCGCCGCGCATGTGCACTTGCCAATCCTCGGCAAAGACGGAATCGATGACACGGAACTGATCGTTCCCGCTTCCGAGATCGATTGTCGCACGGTCTCCCGCCGACAGACCGGCGATCAATGTTTGATCGTCACCGTCACCGGTGGAGACCTCGAGCTTTCCACTCAATTGCCAGGAAGCAGCGCTGCCGTCGAAGAAGAGCGCGTCGTTGCCGCGGCCCGGCAGCGATACGAACACTCCCCGAGTGATGCCGGTGAACGAACGCGTTTCTGAGCCATCGGTGACTTCAATGGAATTTAAACCTGCCGCACCAGGTGCAATTCGGATCGCTCGATCGTCGTTGCGCAAACCGGTGACAAACAGTTGGCCGTTTGCGGAGCGGGCCGTCACCTTGCCTTGTGGTGCGAACGAGAATTCTGAAGTGTTGCCAGCGGGGTCGGTGGCCGTGGCGGACACAACGGAGTGTGGTGACGTCTCTGCTCGCAGCGCGATGTTAAACGTCGCATCCCCGTGGTTGTTGGTTTTGACCGCCGTTGAACCAAGCCACTGGGATCCTTCGCCGAAGCCACTCGGGTCGCCGGTTGGAGTGGCGTAGAAGTCCACGGTGTGCGTCGCGTTGGGCTGGCTGTGCAGACTCCCCGTCACTCGCGTCGTTTTGCCGCGTCGCTGAACTCCCTTGATCGTGGGAAAATTTTGCAAATGGTTAGGACCGACGTCAGCATCGCGGCGGTCGTTCAAGCTCACGCCGTCAACACCCAGGTCGATCCCCAATCCGCGGTTGTCGTGGATCGAATTGCCGCGAATGCTATTGCCGGTGAAGGCGACCGCTCCGCCTAGGATCGCCAACCCGGCCTCTACCGCGACACCGGCTCCGCCGTTAAATGCGATCGTGTTGGCCAAAGCGCCCGGCCCTCCGATCTGGTTAGCGTTGCCGGCCACTAGGATGCCGGGGCTGCCGATTTCCGGTGACGAGTCGTCAGTCTCCCGGAAAGGCTGAACCAAAAGATCCCGAATCTCGATGGTTCGGCAAATGGTTTGGCCATCAATGATTTCACAGACGGTTACGGCGCGAACTCTGACGATAGGAACCGCTCTTGCGCGCTCGTGACTCTCCAAGCCGTTCCCCAGCGGTCGCCGGCCGGTGATGTCGGTGCCAATCCAGTTGCCCGCAACCAGATTCCGCTGCTCGACAAGGTGGACCGGGCCCTCTGAGTCGGCGGCTGCAGCGGGGATCGAATCGTTGTCGATGGTGCCGTGCCCCAGAACAATCACACCCGCAGTCAGATTGCCGGAAATCAAGTTGCCTTTTCTGAGGGGCGAATTGTTGTGTTTAAGCGACGCAGGCAGCGGCCGCCCGTCGGTTCCAATCCGGTTGTGGTCACCGCCAACAGTCACGCCAAAAGTATTCGGCAGGGCGCTCTTGCCGTGGATGTCGGTGCCGATGCGATTGCCGGCAACGACGTTCTCGGAACCGGCGACGTTGACGCCAGTGCCGTCGAAGATACCGGAAATGAGGTTGCCGCCGCCCGCTAGGAAAGAATGCTTCGGGAGACATAGAGAGTCGCCGGATCAGGGAGGGCCACCGACTCGGCAGAGTTTGGCCAATGCCGATCACATTGCGATCGCCCTGTACGTCAACACCGAATTGGCTATCGCTCGCTTGCCTCGTCCCACTCAGATCGGTACCGATCAAATTCGCCGCCACAGTGTTCTCGTTGCCGATAATCGCGACATTGCCGTGTGGATTGTTGGAGACGAGATTTCCTGCCACCAAGTTGCCGTCGCTGCGAATATAAATACCTAGGGAAAAGCTGTCCGGCGATGGCAAACCATGAATGTCGGTTCCAATGATGTTTCCGAGCACGAGGTTTTTGCCGTCGAGGGTTACGGCCGACGGCGCGAGCCGGGAGTCACTCACTACAGATGTCGCTGTGAGTGTCGTAGGACGGACGCCTCGTCCGTCATCTGTAGACGGACGGGGCGTCCGTCCTACGGTTCTCAATCCGTCGAATGGAACTTCTTCGAAGAAACGTTCGCCGCGGCCGAGTTGCACATTCGTTCCAGAACCCAAGATCACGTTTCGTTCCAACCGGTCGGATCGCCCGTCTCCGTTCGTCCCCACGCGATTGCCGCCGGTCTCGATGAGCAGGCCAAATTGCTGCACAAAGCCGAGCGGGAATTGGCCGGTCACGTCGCAGCCAATGAAGTTGCCGGCCACTACATTACGGCCGAACGCATCCTCCGAGTTCGTTGGTCCACGCGCCGCAGGCGCTGGCGACGGCCCGGGCTCGTCGCCGGGCTGCGTGATCCAAACATTGCTGAGGTTGCCCGAAATGAGATTTCCTTCAGCAGCGTCGTGACGGCCATCGCCATCCGTGCCGATCCAATTCAACTGTCCCATGACCTTAATGCCGACTCCGTTCACCAGATCGTGAGTGCCGGCGACGTCGGTCCCCACATAGTTGCCTTGCACGCGGTTGGAATCCGACTCCAGAAGAATTCCAACCCCCTGGAAGGAATTGACGGCCAGGCCCCGCACCGTGCTACGACCGCCGGTGATCCGCAGCCCGTTCATATCGGCGCCGCCGCCAGTCAGTTCAACCACCGGCGTGCCGGCATAATTGGGCTCGGTGGTTGCGTCGAGGACCACCGGATCGGTGATCGTCGGCAAACGAAAGGCAGGCGCAATCGTATGCGGACCTTGCCCCGGAATATTAAATGTGATCCTGTCGACTCCGCGATGCACGTTGGTGGACAGAATGGCAAAACGTAACGAACCGGGGCCCGTGTCCGCGGTATTAGTGACTTTGAATTGGAGTGCGGCGGGATCGGGGGACACGTCGACGACCGCCGAAAACTCGGACGTATTCCCTGCGGAATCGGTGGCTGTTGCGGCGATCGTTTTTTCGGCCGCGACCGCCGAGACATTGGCAGAGAAAGTAGCTAGTCCCTGGGCATCCGTGGTCACTTGCTTTGCCCCCAGAAACACCTCTCCTTCGCCGTGCTCCGATGGATCAGGAATTTCGTTGGCGAAGAACTCGATGCGAAACGTGGTGAGCGGAGTGCTTGTGAGCTTGCCAGTTACGACCGTGGAATCTGCCCTGCTGCTCGCGGATGCCAAACCGGAAAATTCTGCAATCGGTTCGGGCCGTCATCACTATCGGGCGGTGGCCCGGCGTCGTTGGGCGTTACGCCGAAATCATCGAACTCTTCGGCGAGGTCGATTCCTAAACTACGGTTGGCAAAGATTGCGTTTCCGAGCAGCGAATTCTCTTTTCCCGAAAGAATGTGAATCCCCCGATCCTCGTTGTAGGCAATCGTGTTGCCGGCTCCGGGCTGGATTCCGCCAATGGTGTTTCCGGATCCATCCAGGATCGAGATGCCGCCAAAGCGGTTCGGAATCGCCAGAGTTCCCCCGACACCGGCGCCGATGGAATTCCCCATGAACTGATTGCCCGCCGCTGTACCGCCACGAATCGAGATTCCGTGCAGGCCATTGCCAGAGATCACGTTGCTCGCGCCAGGCTGTGCGCCGCCGATCAGATTGCCCTGCGAACCATCGATCAATACGCCATGGCTGCGATTGGAAAGAGGAGAACTGCCGGTGACGTCGGTGCCAATAAGATTCCCTTGCACTACGTTGCCGCCGGGCACGTTGGTCGGATCATCGAGCACTGTCTGGAGGAAGTTTTGCCCGCTGCTGCTGGAACCGTTGATCAAAGTAACCGTGGTTCCACCTGGCGAAGTGAGCGCAAACACAAGGTCCCCGACATACGTGTGTTCGACTCCCGGGTCGCTTTCGCTCGTTCCGTCGATGCGGAAGTTCAAATCGGCGATCGAGCCATCGAAACCGTTGACCGTTACGGGCAAGTTAATGCTGCTGCCATCGGCCGCCGGCACCGCCACAGGCGGACCACTGTATCCATGGGTTGTTGTCTGATTGTTGGCATTGGCGATGATCAACGAGAATGCGCGCACATGACCGTCGTCCGCCCCCAAATACTGGTCGCGCACATTGAGGACCCAGGTGCCGTTGGGACTTTGACCGTTAAATGCCGACAAGGATTCGTGCGGCGCGAAGGTTCCAGTGTATGGCGGTCCTAACGGTGGCGGACCAAAGGAGCGAATACTGTCGATGGACTGCGTTCCTGCCGCAATCGCAACACCGGTTCCGTCGTTTCCGGAGATCAAGTTGCGCTGACTGGCCGACGTTCCTCCGACAACGTTTCCACTGGAACCAAAGATCGATACACCGTCGCCGTCATTGGGCCGGCTTACCAGGCCGGTTACGTCGGTCCCTACGTAGTTCCCCTCGATTCGATTAGCCCCTGCTTCTTCGATCCGGATCCCATGTTGGTTGAAGCCGTTAATGACCAATCCTCGCACCGTTGTTTGTCCGGATTGGATCGTCAGTCCGCTGGCCTTCGATCCGGCGGTCGCTCCAACGAGCTCGATCAGGGGAACTCCCGTAAATCCATCCTGCGTCGTGCCGTCGATAACTACCGGATCGATAATCGGTGGAAGGGGCAAGCCGGTCGTTGAGCCGATCGGGATGCTACGCGTGGCTCCGGCTATCTGAAACGCGATCAAATCGGGTTGAGCTGAGTTCGGAGCAGCGTTCGAGTCGAGAATCGCCTGTCGCAACGAGCCCACCCCGTCGTCCTCCGCGGTGGTTACGAGAAACGTGGCGAGTGGTCGTCGATCCTCCAGTTGCTCGCAAGCAAGCCGACGTCTTCGCCAGTCTCGGAACGAAGGAGTCCTGCGGCGCACGACGCGGCGACTTATAAGCGGCATGAATCTCATGGCCAGAATGCCTCACAAGGACATCAGACTGGCGAGAGAATACCTTCAAATGGCTCTTGGCAAATCTCAAGTCCCGTAACCCGTTCGCCTTTGTCACTGAGGTGAAAAAACGTCGACCAAGTCAGGGATCCAGTCAGACCGCAAAACCTGTTCATTCTCCGCGACCGTCAGTTGGCACCTCTCCATAAACCTAGGAGCAAGGGGCAACGTCTTACTCCATGCAACTCCGTGGGGCGTCTCAGGTTCGGGTCGCATTTCCCCAAAAAAAAAGGCCGGTTGCGAGGGGCAGATTCGCAACCGACCACATGAGATCGCCAGCGATGGGGCAGATATCAACTGGCGAACACGTGATTCTACGCTGGGTGGGATCTCAAATTCAAGCCCTCCGTGGCTACTCAACAGCAAAGTAATTAGTCATTGCGCACCGACCCGCTCCTCTCTTAGAATTGTGGATCAGCCAGGAGCGCTCTCAGGGCGCTGATGTCGACCGGCTTTGTCAGATGGTGGTTGAAGCCGGCTTCCTTGGAGCGGCGCCGATCGTCCTCCTGCCCCCAACCAGTCAAGGCGATTAATACCACTCGGCCTTCATGCTCCACCCGAATGCGGCGAGCAACATCATAGCCATTGAGTTTTGGCAACCCGAGGTCCAATAGCATCACGTCGGGGCGGAATGTCGTTGCCACCGCGACAGCTTCCAGACCGTCATAGGCCGTGTGCACTTCGTTGCCCATCAATCGAAGCAGCATTGCCAGGCTGTTGGCGGAGTCCTGATTATCGTCCACGATCAGGAGGCGGCGCTTAGCGGGCGCAGCAACGTTCTCGGCAATGTGAGTCGCCTGTGGTGGCTTGGCATCCTCGGCCCTCGCGATCGGCAACCGGACGTCAAATTCACTCCCATTGCCAGAGCCATCGCTTCGAGCCTCGACGGTGCCGCCGTGCAACTCCACAAGACGTCGCACCAGCGTCAAGCCGATGCCGAGTCCCCCCTGGGCGCGGTCTAAAGATCGGTCCACTTGCGTAAACATCTCGAAGATGCGGGGCAGCATCTCGGTCGGGATGCCAATGCCGGTATCCTTCACCTGAATCACTACCATGTCGCCGTCTCGGCGGGCGGTTAGCCAGATTCGCCCCCCCTGATCCATGTACTTGGCGGCATTGTTCAACAAGTTCAATAGGACTTGGGAGAGACGCGTGGGATCGACGTCCAGTTGAATCGGTTCCGGCGGGAGTACGACGATGAGTTTGTGCCCGCGACTGTCAATCAGCGGGCGGCTGGATTCCACAGCATTGTCCACCACCGACGCCAGTTCGACTCGCTGTTTGCGAAGTTCGATCTTGCCGGTGGTAATGCGGGACACATCTAACAAGTCATCGATCAGTCGAGTCATCTGCTCCGTCTGGCGGTCGATTACATCCCTGGCCCATTCCAACTCGGGTATCGGTGGTCCCTTGGCACGGAAGATTTCCACCGCGTTCCGTATAGGGGAGAGCGGATTGCGGAGTTCATGGGCCAGCATCGCCAGAAATTCGTCCTTTCGCCGGTCGGTGTCCCGCAGTGCAGCCAGGAGGCTCGCATTCTCAATAGCGATGACGGCGCGGTGAGCCAGGTCTTCTGCTGCCCGCAGGTCGTCGATGTCGTAATTCCGACCCGATTCGGCGGTCACAAACGTTAGTACGCCCAGCACCTTGCCGCGTGACTTCAGCGGAACGCAGACGAAGGACTTGAAACCGAGTTCGCGAATGATGCCTAAATGCTCGTCGTTTTTGGCCAGCCCCTCCAGCAGTTTGTCCGGAATGGCCGCCGCCCACTCCGGCTCGCCTGTCCGCACCACCTTTCCGACGCCGCCCGGGTCCGACGGATGCGTGGGATACCTGCGATCAAGTTCTCTGACGAATCGCACCTTGTCGGGGTCGGCGTGTGTGACCGCCAGTCGACTCACCGAGCCATCGGATTCCACCATGTCCACACTGCACCAGTCCGCAAAAAAGGGGACAGCTAGACTGGCAACCTTCTGCAGCGTGCTTTCGTAGTCGGTCAGTTCCGCGAGGGTGGCGCTGGCAGCAGCGAGAAATCGCGTCGTTTGCTCGGCCTGTTTGGTGTCATCGATGTCCGTGCAGGTACCAAACCAACGAACGATCTGACTTTGATCGTCTCGCACCGGGTACGCCCGGCCAAGGAACCAGCGAAATCCTCCCGTCCGCCGATCTTTGAAGCGGTATTCGATTTGATAGAGATTCCCCGAACGAATGCAGCCGTCGTAGGTGTCCGCACTGCGTTTCACGTCGTCTGGATGCAGAATGGCCTGCCAACTTGAATCGCCAAATTCGTCACGTCCGAAACCGGTGAACTCGTACCAGCGATCGTTGTAGTAGTCGATGAATCCGTCCGGCCGTGCCGTCCACACGATTTGCGGTAGCGCGTTGGCAAGCTGTCGAAACTGTGCCTCGCTCTCGCGCAGCGCTTGCTCGACCTGCCTCCGGGCCGTGATGTCGCGGGCGATTTTCGACGCTCCAATGACGCGACCGGTGCTGTCACGAATCGGCGAGATCGTCAGCGAGATGTCGATCCGGCGACCTTGTTTTGACAGGCGCACCGTTTCAAAGTGCTCGAGGCGCTCGCCGCGGCGGAGACGTTCCATGATCAAACCCTCCTCGTCCTGCCGGTCGGGGGGAATGAGAAGTGAAATCAACTCTCCGATTGCCTCTTGTGCCGTATAGCCGAACAGCCGTTCGGCGCCCGTGTTCCAGGAGTGAATACGGCCGTCGAGTGTCTTGCCGACGATCGCATCGTCAGAGGACTCGACGATGGCCGCGAGTCGCGCCTGGGTCTCCTCCACCCGCTTACGGTCAGTGACGTCCCGCGTGAAGCAGCGGGAATGGATGAAGTTCCCGTCCTCCCATAACACGTTGGAGTTAATGAGGACATGCTTGATCGAGCCGTCTTTGCAGCGCAGGCGAGCCTGGTAGTCGCGCAGCTCCTCCCCCGCCTGCAATCGCTGTAGCATGTCATCGATGGCGTGCTGATCGGCGTGAAACTCGGCGATGTGACGGCCAAGGTATTCGTCGCGAGTGTAACCGAGTAGCTCCAACTCGGCCCGGTTGACCCGCAGTGTGATCCCGTCCGCCCCGACCCAGTGCAACCCAACCGTGGCGTTTTCGAAGAACTCCGCAAGTTCGCGCTCACTTCGGCGCAGGGCATCCTCGGATCGCTTTCGTTCCCGGATGTCGCGAAAGACCAGGACCACCCCATGTACGCGGCCCTGGTCGTCACGAATGGGAGCAGCACTATCGTCAATCGGCGTCTCCGTTCCGTCCCTGGCGATGAGGATCGTGTGATTCGCCAAGCCGACTACGCAGCCTTCTCGAAGTGCCCGCTCGGCAGGGTTTTCCGCCGGTTGACGGCTTTCCTCGTTGATAATTCGGAAGACTTCAGCGAGCAAATGGCCCTTGGCGTCCAGCGTTTTCCAACCGGTCAAGGTCTCCGCAATGCCGTTAAGGGATAGCACTCTTCCTTCGGTGTCGGTCGTCAAGACCGCATCGCCAATGCTGCTTAGAGTCACCCGCAACCATTCCGATTGTTTCTGCAATGCCTCTTCGGCGCGTCGGCGCTCGGTTATGTCGCGGAAACTCCAGACGCGACCAACATTTCGGTTATCGACGAACTGGATCCGTGAAAAGCGTTCGAACACTCGTCCATCGGCGAGTTCCAGCAAGTCATAGCTCTCAGGGGGCGAAGTTGCGTAAATGTCGTCAACCCGGGCGAGGAACTGCCGCGAATCTGGGAAATACTGGCTTGTGTTCTCCAGCAGACGTCGATGTTGCCTCGTTTCCATGACTTCGCGGGGCATCCGCCAAATCGTTACAAAACGTTCGTTGAACCCGGTCACTTTGCCGGCACCGTCCGTCACCAGAATTCCGTCGGTCGTGGATTCCAGCGTCGCGCGCATCGCCGCCAGTGAATGGGCAAGCTCCTGCGTCTTGAGCTCCAACGCTTCCTTGGCGCGGAGAAGTTCCTCCTCGGCACGTTGACGCGCGAGGAGAATGCTCTGGGCGTTCTGCAGGGCCACGGAGCGCAGTAGGCTTTCTTCGTTCTCTCGTTCTTCCACTAACCACCTCCAACGATTTCCGTGGCGAGTGCGGTTCCGAGCACTCGCGATCGGATTTTCGCAAAGGCAGTGTCGCGAGTCGTCGAAGTGTCATCGCAGAATGGGGAAAATCCGCAGTCGTCCGTCGTGCCCAGTTGATCGACCGGAATGTATCCGGCAGCTTCGACAATACGGTCCCGAATTTCCTCCGGAGTCTCAATGCGCGGGTCAATCGGCGCGACGACGCCGATGAAAATCCGCTGATCCGGCTTCATGTGTTTGCGGATGATCTTCAGGACGCGGACACGATCCTTTTCGCCCGCCAGAGCGATGTAAAAATTCCCCGCCTTCAACTCGAATAGGCTGGGCAACAACTCGGAGTAATCGACATCAGCACTGTGGGTCGAGTCGCGGTCTCCGCCCGGGCAGGTGTGCACCCCGATCCGCTGGCGATCTTCCGCGGAGAATCGCGACAGCGCAAGATTGTTGAGATCGATAAAACTGTGAAGGAGATTCCCGGAAGGATCGATCTTGACCGCCAGGCGTCCTTCCGTGAAGTCGATCTGGACTTTGTACGCGCCAATCTCTAAGCAGTTGCGAACCTCGGTCTCGTGCTCGTGCAGCAGATCCTGGAGGAACTGGTCGCGGGAGTAACCGGGAATCGCGTCGGCCGGGTACATGAGACTCAAGGCCGAGGGGGAGATGACGGACTGCTTCACCGGCACATGGGCGTACTGCAGGGCTACCTTTAGATAGCTGTCGGCATGCCTCATGTAACGGAACGGACCCCCCGTCAGCCGCGGCATTCGGCGGGTATGCCCCGCTTTGAAAGGAATCTTGAAGCCATCCGGGGCTGTATTTGGCAGCCCGTGAACACAGTATGTCCAGAAATTGTGATATTTTCTCTGTTCACCGTCGGTAATGACCGGCGATCCCGTCGCTTCGAACCTCTGGATGGTGTCCTGAATTGCGTCCTCGTAGAGCGGGTCCAATTCCGGATCCGTCCCCTCTTTAGTCGCAATCGCCTCGACCAGCCGAATGGGCCTCGGAATACTACCAATTGGTTCGGTGGGAATTGTCATGTGGCTAATTCGCTTTCGTGACTAACGCATCTGAATTTGGGTCGCGATACAGGTTCGCGCGTGTGTCAGGGAAAAGCGGAGGAATTGTGGAAAAGTTACGGCGCTGATTTTAGCGGAATCTAGTACATCGATCCCAGGAGCCAGAAGCAGTACAGCGTTTTTTAGTCGGCTGGTCTTCAAACGTGGGCTACGTTGCTTTGTCTCGTGGGCTTTTCTTGCCTTGGGCTTGGTTCATCTCTTTGAGCAATTCCTCCGGTTCGACTTTCTGTTCAAGTTCGCCGAGTTCCGGGTCATCGCAGGCCTCAACGCCAAGTTTCTTGGCAATGGAATCGACTAACAGCAACAGGCGTGTGACTTCATATTCAGCCAAAAGATTGATCTGCAGGTCCATGTCCGCCCGTTGATCCGTGACGGCGGCCTGTCTGTTTTGGCTGAGAAGAACAAACGTCGATAGAAAGATGGCTTCCAACGAAACCACCAGTGTCAGAAGGCCGAATGGAAATGGATCGAAGGGCTGAAAACCGACTAGGCCCAGATTGAGCACGACCCAAACTGCGAACCACACCATGTGCGCATAGACGAACAGCATGCTGCCTGAAAATGCCGTAATGAAATCTGCCAGGCGGTCCTGCGTTGACCGGCTTTGCTCGTGGTGTTCACGAGCCCTAGCAATCGTCGCGATGTTTTTTTCAATAATGTGCGCCAGCCCTGGATGGCGGCATCTGTCGATTTGATCGTTTCTCAGTCGTTCGCGGACCGCTTTGGTGTAATGCTTAGACCGCATAAAGAGTGCCTTTTATTGGGACTGTTAGGCAGACATTTTGTTCGTCATCGCCGTGATATCCACCATAAAAGAGACCAGGGCACCTGACAACAATGCATTGGTCTTCTTCCGACCACTCAAGGATCTTCGCGTACTTGGTGCTCTTCTTCATTTCCGTGATTCCTTAATTGCGAGCTTAGTAGTTCGCTCCGGATATTTCTTCGCGGCTTTCCCTGAAAGCGTCACTATCTTTTGAACATTTGGGTGGACGAGATTCGGTGGCTTCCCCTGAGCTACTGGAAATGTTTGCCGAAAACGGTGATTTGAGTAAAGGGGGCGGGAGTCGTTTTTGCGGCGGCGGGATCGTTGTCACAAGGCTGAAAAACTGACGTCCGACACAAAAACGACTCCCGGGCAGCAGTTGCCTCAGTCGACCGAATGCGTGCCACGATGCCTCAAGCGATGTTAGAATGCCAGTCCTAGATTGCGTCCAGGCTCGCCCACCTCTCGGAATCGTCGGTATCACGATCACGCGTTCATAGTGCCACTTATGACCTTTAGACCTCGCACTGTTTTTACCGTTCTAACGGCACTGATATTTCACGCCGCGGGCGCTCAGGGCGACGAAAAGACGCCCTACAGCGGACCGGGATGCGTCGGCACTGTGGACGATTTCTTTGTGGGCGAAGTCTGGGCCAAGGTCGGCGCGCAATCCTGCCTGAATTGCCACAAAACCGGTGGCGATGCCGAGGACAGCAAGTTCATTCTGCGGGATCCCAAACGGAGCCAGGGACTCGCTCAAGACGAAGCATCACGGCACAACCGTGATGCGTTCGCGCGGATGGCGCGACTGAAGGAGGGAGAGCAGTTCCGCATTCTCTTGAAAGTAGCCGGTGGACTCGAACATGGCGGCGCGGATGTCCTGAAGCCCGACTCAACTGGCTATCGAATCCTGGCGGATTTCGTCCGCCGCGTGAACGCTCCGAAGACCACAACACCATCGCGCACGGTCGCCGCCGAAGACCAGGGCGGGCTTCCCTTCTTCGACGGCGTCGTGATGCTGGACGACAGGCGATTGCTCCGGCGCGCGACCCTGTCGCTGGCCGGACGGCTTCCGACCGAAGTCGAATTGGCCTCGGTCACCAAGCAGGGCCTAACGGCGATGCCTTCCCTTCTCGACGCAGTAATGAAGGAGGAAGCCTTCTACGGTCGGCTCCGCGAAAGTTTTAACGATATCTTCCTCACTGTCGGTTATGACGACGGCGCCGAAACCGCCCTTTCCTACGACCATTTCAGCACGACGCGGCATTGGACGCAGGAGCACGACCTGAACCATATCGCGGATGAGAATGCTCGTCTGCAGGCTCGCTACAAGCTCGCCAACGATTACCGCCAGGCCTTGCTCGGCGAGCCCATGAAGCTCATTGAGCACATCGTGCGGAATGATCGGCCATTCACCGAAATCGTGACGGCGGACTACATCATGGTCACGCCCTACACGGCCCGCGGCTACGGCATCTATGAAGAGATGCGCTCGAAGTTCAAAGACCCGGACGACCCCTTTGAATACGTCCCGGTAAAGCTCAAGGCACTCGTCGGGCGGAACCGCGTCGAAGACCAGGAGTCGGCGACAGGATTCTATCCCCACGCGGGCATGCTCAGCACTTTCCAATATCTGCGTCGCTTCCCGACGACGGAAACTAACCGGAACCGCCTGCGGGCCCGGATGTATTTCCAGCATTTCCTCGGCATCGATGCCCTCGAACTGGCCGCCCGGGTTTCCGATGCGGCCGCAGTCAGTGCCAAGTATGAAATTCCGACCATGCAGGCCTCGGAATGCGTAGTCTGCCACAAGACCATCGACCCGGTCGCTGGATTGTTTCAGGATTACTACAAGCTGGAAGGAGTCTACGGCCGGCGCAAGGACGGTTGGTTCAAGGACATGTTTGGCCCCGGACTAGAGGGGGAGGATCTGCCGCCCGACGAGCGCTGGCGCTCCCTGCAGTGGCTCGGGGAACGGACCGCGAAAGATCCTCGCTTCGCCGTTGCCATGGTCGAGCATGTTTATTACATCCTCACCGGTCGCAAGGTCCTGCTGCCGCCCAAGGAGCTTGACGATCCCCTGTTCGCCGCCAAACGCCGGGCCTACCAGGAGCAACGCCGCGAGGTCGAGGCCATCGCCGTTCGTTTCTCAAAAGCCGATTTCAATCTCAAGAGTGTCTTCAAAGATTGGGTTGTCACCGATTTTTACCGCGCCGATGGCTTGGCCACCGCCAACGAGAATCCCCGGCGACAAGCGGAATTGGACGACTTAGGGCTCGTCCGCATGCTCGCTCCGGAGCAGATCGAACGGAAGGTCGGAGCCATTTTCGGGGAACCCTGGGGCAAATTGAACGACCAATTGGCGATGCTCTATGGCGGAATTGACTCCCAGGAGGTTACCGAGCGCGCCGTGGATCCCAGCGGCGCCATGGGGGCGATCCAGCGCATTCTGGCGAACGAAGTGGCTTGCAAGCACACCCTGCTCGACTTCGTGCGCAATCCCGCTGAGCGGCGACTGTTTCCCCGCATCGAGTTCGACATCATTCCCGGCGCCTCGCCGGAAGCCGACGCCGCGATCCGCAGCGCTATCGTGCATTTGCATGAGCGGGTGCTGGGACGTCACGACGCCGTAGATTCGCCGGAGGTCGACTGCACTTTCCAGCTGTTTGCAGGCATCGTCAGGGATGCCCGCGAGCAGAAAGAACTCGACAGCCGGGAGAGTTATTACTGCCGGCATCATGTTCCCGACGCTCCTTCCGATACGCACTACACGATCCGGGCCTGGCGCGGCGTCGTCACGTACCTGCTCCGACGGCAGGAATTCCTTTACGAGTGAGCCCATGCGACGCGATTTTCTCAAACTCTGCGGCTTGGCCGGACTCGGCTTCGCGGTTCCATTCGGCTTACCGGTTCCGGCCCGTGCGAAATCGAAAGACGGGTCCTACGAGGGACCCTACTACGTGGTCTTCAATGCCTCCGGTGGCTGGGACACTACGTACCTCATGGATCCGAAGGGGATCGACGGCATCAACCGCCTCTATCAGCAAGGCGACATCCTGACCCGCGGGTCGCACAAGTTCGCTCCCACCGCCAAACACATTCAAGCCGGGATGAGCAACGAGGACTTCTATGCCGAGTTTGGTGACGAGTTGCTGGTACTGAACGGGCTCGACTACTCCGTGAACAATCATTCCCCAGGCGCTCGTTATATGGCGACCGGCAAACTTGACAGCATGGCGTACCCGACCTTCGCCGCGCTCGTCGCCGCCTGCCAGGGACCGGCCTGTCCGCTTTCGTTTCTGACCTTCGGGAACTACTCGGCAACAGGCAATATCGTGGCCATGTCCCGTATTCCCTACCTACCATCGCTCACGCGGATCGCCAATGCCGACGCGGTGGACGGCAACGAGCAAGCGCCCTACCACGACCGTTTCGTCCTCGAGCGCATTGAACAGACGTTGCAGGATCAAAACCTGGCCCGTGCCGCTGAGCCGCGTCTGCCCCGCGTGGAGCGCGCCGAGAGCATGCTGTATGCGGCCCAAGTTAATTCGAAGGCCCTGCAGCGGGTGACGCCGTTTGTGCCTGCTGAGATCCCCAAGGAACGTCTCTCGCAGCAGGTCGAGATCGCGCTGGCCTCCTTCAAAGCCGGCGTCTGCGTCTCCGCGAATTTGACGATCAGTCAATTCGACAGCCACGCGAACAACGACCCGGACCAAATGAAGCTCATCCCCGAGTTCCTCGCCGGCATCGCCTACCTGGCCCGGCGCGCTGAGGAACTAAAAATCCGGGACCAACTGGTCATCATTGTTCAGAGTGAGATGGGCCGCACTCCCACCTACAACAACGGCAACGGCAAGGACCACTGGTCGATCGGCTCCATCATGTTTCTCGGTCGGGGCATCCAGGGCAACCGAGTCATCGGCGCCACCGACGAGAAGCAGTTCCACGTTCCCATCGATCCACAGACTCTCGCCTGCGACCGCGAGAAAGGCGTGCGAGTACGCCCCGAACATATCCACACCGCGCTCCGGGAGTTCGCCGGGATCGCCGACCATCCCTTCAGCAAGAAGTTTCCCCTCGGCGTTCTCGATAAAGAAAAGCTCCTGGGGCTGTGGGGCTAACAACCTGCCCAATGCGATTGCTGGCTTAATCAAAGCGTTTTGGCGACCGACAGCGAAGCTCGCGACTGCCTTATCGATTGCCTTCTACGGAGTCGAGACGCTGAACGATTCCGTCCCAAATATCGACCACGCCGAGCTTCTCGGCCCATTCCCGCAGGCGGATTCGGTCCACGGACGTTCCACTGATGGCGATGATGCCGGCAATATCTCGTAGGTGTTTGTCCGAACCGCCCTCCTTGTAGTACAGCAGCTTCCCCAGAATGACATCTTCGGGATGGGCTGCGTAGCCCAGTCGCCC
>CAZFLF010000016.1:0-18418 GCA_964519825.1 uncultured Pirellulaceae bacterium
CGGCTAGCGCCGTACCGCTCACTCGTCCAGTAACAAAGTAAGTGCCATTGGGCTATCGCTGCCAGGCAAGGGCCACGCGTCTCGGAGAGACGCGGCCACGAACCTACCCACCAAGAACGGAGCCGATTGGAATGCCGATGCGGATCAATTGTCCCAACTGTGGGAAACAGTTTTCAGCTTGGGACGATCTTGTGGGCAAGTCAGTCGAGTGCCCAAAGTGCCATCAAAAGACCGTGATCGGCAGCCCAAATGAGGCGTTGGAATCCCCGCCGGCAACAAAGTCAACCGTCAAGCCGGCGGCTCCGAGCACTCCCTTGCCGGCGCAGCCGATTAAAGGTCGAACGAGCCCGAGTGCCGTACCTCAATCCGCGAAGCCGGCGGCAGTGTCTCCCATCGCCGGCAAGTCTCCCAGCGCCGCCAAGCACGCTGTGCCCCCGCCGCCCCCGCGAGCCACTCCTCTCTCCAAGGCCGCTCCGATCACGGCTCCGCGTCCCAGGACGTCACCAGATCTCGACGACGATGATTCGTTGCCTAACGGATGTCCCAACTGCAACGCGACCATGAAGCCGAACGACGATCTTTGCGACGCATGCGGGTATCACTTGGTTCTTAAAAAAGTGATCGACATTTCGGACATGCCGAAGCGCAATCAGTCGGTCGGCTTTGAACGACTGTTGAAGGAGCAATTGCACGACCCGGAATCGACCTCCAACACGCTCCTGTGGGTCAAGATCGTCGGGAGCCTATTCTTGGTCGGTATTCTGTTCATGTGTTTGGGCAAGTGGTGGTGGGTCGGCGTGCTCGTCGCCGCCGGTATCGGGGGTTTGTATTGGATGAAGCAGCGGCAGCAGGCCGCCGACGGGCCAGCCGGTTCTGAGGTCAATCGCGATCCAGTCTCCTTGTTCGTTTGGTCGATCCTGTTGACCGTTCAACGCGTGATTGGTTGGCGCAAGTTGGAATGGCCGTTTCCCAAGGCCCGTTTACTAATTCTGTGTGATCCGTCGTTTAACGATGCGGAGCTGGCGGGATTGGAGCGATTGAACGATCTCGAAGCGATGGACCTGCAGGGAACCGGCATTACGGACGCTGCGCTGGATCATTTGCGGCCGCTGAAGCAATTGCGTTTTCTGGTGCTGCGCCGGACCAACGTGACTACGTCCGCCGCACAGCGTTTGCAACAAGATTTGCCCAAGACGATGATTTGGTTTTAGTCTCCGACTGCTCTCATTTCTTCACGGCCTGTTCGGAAAGCAGAGCCACTCGAGCGCGACCTTTCTCGGCAAAGACAATTCCGACCAGCTTACCGTCAACCGAGGAGACGACCGCCGCGCCGTGGAGATCGGTCGGTATCGGCATGTGAGCCGCAATCAGCCAATTTCCGTCCGCAGATTTCAGATGCGTTGCGGCAAGTACAGTGCTGGGTTCCTGCCAGCCTGGTACAAGGACGCCATCTTCGGGCTGCAGCGCCACGCGCAGTCTGGCCGCCGGCCAGCGCGGCGATGAATTGGTCAATTCCTTCGGCATGGGCAACAACGACAAATCCCCGAACGTTTGCGACAATTCGGGAGACAGTGGCAACTCATGACCGTTGAGTTCCAGGGTGGCGGATTGTTCCAACGCCTGAGCGGGGACCGTAAGTAAGTCGGCCGGGCCAAGGAGCCGGTCATCGTCGAGCGGCAAGACCCAGCCCTCGCGCTGTCGTTGTCGAGTGAATCCGAATTTTTTTTCGGTCCAGCGTAACGAAGCTCGCGACAGCTGAGGCAGCGGTGAAACGTGTGGCGCCGCCGCATTGCCTAATGCTATCCGTGGCTGCCATGTCGGCCAATTGTCATCGGCCTTGTCATGCAGCGGAAAGCGGTGTCCGGTCGCGACCACCTTGCCGGGATTACTGGGAGTGGCGACGGCCACGCCACCTGCGGCGATCGTCGCCAGGGTCTCCGCGGTCAAACGCACTCCGGTCAATCCGACGTCGAGATCGAAACCGCTCATGCTCCAAAACCGCGAATTGTCTCGTACAAGATTCTTGTAGGAAGGTTGTACGTAGACGCGCGCTTCCACGACCGACGCATCGGGCGCCAACCCAACGGCGATCACATGCCCGATAGCCAGTCCGCGGTAGCTGATCGGCGCTCCAATTTCCAATCCGTGCCGATGTGGACTTTCCAACACGAACTCGAGACCTCCTTCGACACGTTCTTCCGCCGCCGCCGGCGTTTCCAGTCCGTCGAACTCGGACTGAGGATCGGCATCGGACGATCCTGGCAAGACTGCCAAATACCGGCCGCCAACGATCGTGTCGAGACCCCGCGCACTGGTCAGGCTAACTTTGGGACGCTCGATCCAGAATTGCGTGCCAGCTCGCGCCAACTGGCGAGCCGAATCCAACAATCGGAGACGGACTGAAACCCCTTCGAGGGTTGCGTTCAGTTCGACCGTTGTCACTTCGCCCACGACAATTCCGCGATGCTTGAGCGGATCTCCCGCCGCCAGCCCGTGCCCCTGTAAGAACCGGATAGTGATTTCCTGAGTCTCCCCGTCTTGCAATGCCGGCGGAGCCGGCAGCCCGTCGAACTCATATACCTTGCGACTGGATTCGGGGCCCGGGAGAACGCTCACGTACTTCGCGCCGACCACGGTCTCCAATCCGCTGACTCGCGACAGGCTGAAACGGGGGCGTTCAATCCAAAACCGGGCTCCTTCGCGAGCTAGTTGGCGCGAATTCGATTCGAGCCGGAGTGAGACGTCGACGCCGTCGGCTCGGTCATTCAGACGCAGACCGATCACCTGGCCCACGTCGATGCCGCGATAACGGACCGCGTCCCCGGCCTTCAAGCCATGCCCCTCGACGAAATGAATAGTCACCCGCGGACCGCGGGTGCGCAGCGAAGTGGCGATCAATCCCGCGGCCAACAGCAGGCTGACAATCGGCAGCCACCAGGTGGACCAAAAGGTTCGATCCAATAACATTTTTCCTAGCTGCTGCTGTTGCCGAATGTCCGCGGCGGGCAACTCGGGTTCCGGTGTGTCCGCCGCAGTTGACGCGATCGACTGGGGCGTCGAGGCTTCATTGCTCATGCTGTTCCTTCCAGATTGCGTGTGGGTCGAAGGATATCGAGGCCAACATGCTCAACGCCACGCACAACGAAAAGGCAATCACGGCGGGACCAAAGTGGAACTCAACGAGGCTTCCTAACTTCACCAACATCACCATGAATGCGAGCAGCATCACGTCCATCATGCTCCATTTCCCCGCGTGTTCCATAACGCGATAGGTCATTGCTCGATGCCGGCGGTGCAATATTCCCAACAGACTCAATTCGAGCAGTAAGCCAATTTTCAATAGCGGAAAGAGAATTGAAAACAACAGAACGACGATACCGACAAACCAGTCGCCGTGTTGCAGCAGATCGATGATTCCAGACAAAACGCTCGACGAATGTCGATGTCCCAACCGTTCGATCTCCAGGATCGGCAACAGAATTCCCGGCCAGAACAGAATCAGTGCCGCGAGAGCCGTTGCGGCAGTACGCTTGGCGGCCGCTTCCCCTCCACCAAATCGGGCGATCACCGCCCGACAGCGGACACATCGAGCGAACTCCCGTGGTTGTAATTCGCGCAATTCATGGATCAAGCCACAACAATGGCAGGCCGTGGGTCGCGCTATCGCTGTGTTCGTCGCCATACAAACTTGCCGACTGCGGTAAGAGAGGATTTGGAGAATGTCGAGACATTATCAAACCTCGCGAACCAACCCGCAATTACTCATCCAACCGGTAGATGTCCTAAAAGTGTGTTGCTGGGTGGGCGGTCAGTTTTCCTAGCGTTGTGTCGCTGCTGGCGGTGAACAATGACATCGTCGCAAACGCCAATAAGCGACTCCTAAGCCAATGAAACCGACAACCGCCAACTCACCTTGAAGGTACAATGCCGACATGTCACGCGGCGAAGAAAAGGTGAGGCGTCCGGACCGTATGGAACTAATCGCCCGTTTTGTATGCGGCAGTGTCCTGGGGACAGTCGCAAGCATTCTGGCGGCGACGCAATACAACGGACCAGGATGGCAGGCTGCCTTAATCGTGACATTCGCCGCGCTAGCTTGCGGCTATTGGGCTACGCGCGACGACTGGTGGACAATGTTGTGATGGTAAGTTGCCGTCCGAGTCGATGTCCTCGTTCACGAGGCTTCTCGTCTGTTGGCTTAAGCCATTTTTCGTCGCTTATAGGCCGACCACCGTGAAGTCCCGTGAATAGGACTGGAGATTTTGTTCACCCCGCGCCTACTTTGACGGCAGATTGCGCCATAGTTCCGCTTCAGCCCTTGGGACGAAGTCGCTACAATTCCGCCCCGCGCCAGGTGACACTCGGATCTCGTGCGCGGCATTAACTCATCGTCGAACATTCATGAACGATCGATTTCGAGTCATTGTGTTGCCGCTGCTTGTCGCACTCTCCGGATGCGCGCGCCTTCCGTATCGCCACGGAGCGGCGGATCAGTACATCGTTTCGCCAGAACTCGTGCGACTGACCGAGCAGCCGATCGAATGGGGAGAGCGCCGGCCAGTGATCGACACGATCGGATGGCTGATCGGCATTCAGTCGAAAATCGTGCTGTGGGATCGTCGCATCGATAACCATGCAGTCTCAACTGACACGACCGATGCCATTGGGGAGTACCTCGCGTTCAATGAACTCGGCACCGTAAAGGTACGCGTGAACCAATATGCTCCGCTCGCCGATTGGGACCGGCTCGTCGCCAACAAGTCGGTTGGTTGGGGATGGCGTTACACCGCGGGGACATTGAGCTGGTTAGGCGAGACTGTATTCCCCGGACGCATCTGGGGTGGCGACCACTTCAACCCGTTCACGAATACGATTCACCTGTTTTCGGATGTTCCAGCGGTGGCGATCCACGAAGCGGGACATGCCAAAGACTTTGCTCGTCGCAAATGGAAAGGAAGCTACGCCGTAGTGTATGTGTTGCCCGTTGTACCGCTGTGGCATGAAGCAATTGCGACCAACGACGCGCTCGGTTACCTGCACGAGAATGGTGAGGTGGAAGAATTGCAGGAAGCGTATCAAATCTTGTATCCCGCGTATGGTACCTACGTCGGCAGCGCTGCCGGGGAACTGCTTCCCTGGAACAGTCTCCTCGTTTATGCCGGCGCGGTGGTTCCGGCACACATCGCGGGCAGGATGAAAGCCTGGCAGGTCAGCGGCGAACCGACGGGTGCCCCAATTCCCGCGGAGTCCGTTCCGGAGCACAGCGGGATTGAATCTGCCCCAGTCCATGAGCCGGCGCCGCTGCTCGAAGACGCGTGGGTTACTCCCCCGCAATAGCTCGCTGAGTGCGTCGTGATGTTGCGTGTGTCGTGACGCTGATTGAGAATGTGCTCCATCAGATCACTTCACTGGGCGCCTCTTCTTCCCCTGAGGAACATCATGATCTTCGTTCGTCACAGCCAATCCGCGTGTACGCTCTTCGTCCTCTTGTTTGCCAGTTCTACGTTGGCGAAGGGGCCGGTCTACTTGGACCCAACCAAGGCCGACGCCGACTTTGGTTACCAGGGAGAATATGCGGGAAGCACGAAGGTCGGCGATCAAGAGATTCGTTTTGGGATGCAGGTCGTCGCACAGGGCCAAGGGAAGTTTCTTGCAATGTCCTACATCGGTGGGTTGCCGGGTGACGGTGGCAACGAGCGGCGGTCCATGGAGGGAGTTCTGAAAGACGGCGTGGTGGTCTTCGACGACGAAAGAGGGCATGGCGAAATCAAAGACGGGATCCTCACCATTTCCGCCAAAAAGAGCCCACTAAGCGCGGCATTGAAGAAAGTCGAACGGCGCAGCCCGACTCTCGGACAGAAGCCTCCCGCCGGCGCGCTGGTACTGTTCGATGGCTCGAATGTTGAGCATTGGAAGGGGGGCAAACTTGACAATGAATTACTGATGGCGGGTTGCTCCAGCAAACAGGCATTTGGCAGCCAGAAGCTGCACATCGAGTTCCGTTTGCCATACCAGCCCGAGGACAAGGGACAAGCCCGCGGCAACAGCGGGGTCTACCTGCAAGGTCGTTACGAGGTGCAAATGCTCGATTCGTTCGGGCTGGAGGGAAAGCAGAATGAATGTGGCGGACTCTATTCGGTGAAAGATCCCGACCTCAACATGTGTTTTCCGCCACTCGCGTGGCAAACCTACGACATCGAATATCGCGCGGCGAAGTACGAAAACGGCAAGCTGACGGCAAATCCGCGGATTACAGTGCAGCACAACGGCGTGAAGATTCACGACAACGTCGAATTGCCGGGCGACCGCTCCTCCACCGCTGCACCCGTCAAGCCCGGTCCGGAAACTGGCCCGATGTATCTGCAGGATCACGACAATCCGGTCCGCTATCGAAACGTGTGGATCGTGCCGTTGGAAGGATGAAAGGTTACGCTCGCCCGTCTGCGGCAGAAGAGATCTGCCCGTTGCGGAAGGCGTCGGCCATGGCGCGGGGGACTTCGGCTTCGGCGAGCACCAGGTTTGCGCGGTTATGAGCCACTTTGGCTTTATTCTCTTGCTCGGCGGCGATGGCTTCGGCGCGGCGCTGTTCAGCTTTAGCTCGCGCAACTCGGGTGTCAGCTTCGGCTTGGTCGGCCTGCAGTCGAGCGCCGATGTTCTCCCCGACGTCGATATCCGCGATATCGATCGAGACGATTTCAAACGCCGTATGCGCGTCTAGACCGCGGTTCAGCACGGCGCGGGAAATCCGGTCGGGGTTTTCCAGTACGACCAAATGGGTTTCTGCGGACCCGATCGAGGTAATGATTCCCTCACCAACGCGGGCGATCACCGTTTCTTCCGTCGCGCCCCCGATGAGTTGTGCCAGGTTGGTCCGAACCGTGACGCGGGCTTTCACGCGCAACTCAACGCCGTTTTTCGCGATGGCACTCAGCGACGATTTACCGGTACGACGTGAATCGGGGCAATCGATCACGCGCGGCAAGACGCTGGTCCGCACCGCATCAAAGACGTCACGACCAGCCAGATCGATCGCCACCGCGCGATCGAAATCGAGGTCAATCAGCGCGCGGTGCGCGGCGATAATCGCGTAGATCACTTTGAGCACATCGCCGCCCGCGAGGTAATGCGCTTCCAGCCGCGTGGTGCTGATTCCCGTGCGGCGGTTGATGTCCAAACCGGCCTGGGCTGCCATAATCTTGGCCTTGACGATGACCGACGAATTGACCTGTCGGAAACCCATTCCCACGAGACTGAGGATGTTCACATCGGCGCTCGACATGTACGCTTGGAACCATAGTTTTCCGTAAGCACCGCCGACAATGACTCCGACGAAAATGAACAGCACCGCAAAGATCGCGGCGCCGATCCAAATGGTCTGCCACAAACCGGGACCCCCTTCAACGTTTTGTGCCAGAATTAATGGGAAGTATTCCAGCATGAGCGAGTCCTTCCATCACGAGTGCAAAATCACCGATCGCGGTGGCAATGATAGCCGATACCCGAACACGGGAGAAGTATCGGCATCCCGCGCATTCATCGTTATTCCCGCTCGACTCGCTTCGACTCGATTACCGCGCAAGTTGTTGCTGGCGGAAACCGGCAAGCCGCTGATCCAGCACACCTACGAAGGCGCCAGCCGTGCCACGCGGCCGCTGGGCGTGATCGTCGCGGCTGACCATGAAGAGATCGCGAATGCCGTGCGCGGCTTCGGTGGACGGGTCGAAATGACCGATCCGAACGCCCGGAGCGGAACGGATCGCGTCGCCGAGATCGCGCTGCGCATGCCCGAAGTCGAGATTTTCGTCAATGTGCAGGGGGACGAACCGGAAATCCGCGGCGAATCGATCGATTTCGCGATCGAATTGCTGCAATCCAACCCAGATGCCGTCATGTCGACGTTGGCCACCCCCATCCGAAACCGCGACCAGCTCGGCGATCCAGCGTGTGTGAAAGTGGTCTTCGACAACCGCGGCCGCGCACTCTACTTTAGCCGCAGCCCGATTCCGCATGCTCGCGAATGGGACGATGGCCTGCTGACCGCGAACCCGCCCCATTTCTTTCAACATATCGGGCTGTACGCTTATCGCCGCGAGTTCCTCTTACGGCTTGCGACGCTCCCCCAATCGGGCTTGGAACAGCTGGAGAAGTTGGAGCAGCTTCGCGTGTTAGACGCCGGTTTTGAGATTCTCGTCGGAGTTCTGGAGGAACCGACGGTCGGGATTGATACTCCGGCGGATTATCGGGCCTTTGTCAGTCGCAGCCGCAGTTGATAAGATGCCAGCAGCATCGCTTCAATGGCGGGCGCTGCGGCTTCCTGGCAAGCCGTGCCGTTGGTCGCTTCTCCGCTGCTCGCGCCAAACAGCGGTACAAAGAATGGAATCTCGCGATGACGAAGCACATTTTTGTTACCGGCGGCGTGGTTAGCTCATTAGGTAAAGGGCTGACCAGTGCGTCAATCGGCATGCTGCTCGAGCGGCACGGACTGCGCGTCCGCATGCAGAAACTCGATCCCTATATCAACGTCGATCCGGGCACGATGAGCCCGTATCAGCATGGCGAGGTGTATGTCCTCGATGACGGCAGTGAGACCGATCTCGACCTCGGGCACTATGAACGATTCACTAGCGGACCGTTGACACGCGATGCGAACTATACCACGGGTCAAATCTATTTGTCCGTGATCGAAAAGGAACGTCGCGGCGAATTCCTGGGAAAGACCGTGCAGGTAATCCCTCACATCACCAACGAGATCAAAGGGGTCATTCATAAACTCGCCGGGCCCGATGTCGACGTGGTCATTACGGAAATCGGCGGCACGGTCGGCGACATTGAAAGCCAGCCGTTCCTGGAAGCGATTCGGCAGTTCGCGCTCGACGTCGGCAAAGAGAATTGCCTTTACATCCATCTCACGCTGGTTCCGTACCTGAAAGCTGCGGCGGAACTGAAGACCAAACCGACACAGCACTCGGTCGGTCAACTCCGCCAGATCGGCATCCAGCCTGACGTGTTGATTTGCCGCACCGAGCGGGAAATCAGCCGCGAAGATCGCGAGAAGATCGGCCTGTTCTGCAACGTTCCGCTGGAGGCGGTTATCGAGGAAAAGGACAAGGATTTTTCCATTTACGAAGTTCCGATTAGCCTGGTCGACCACGGCCTCGATCAGCTGATCGTCCGAAGATTGCGATTGCAGTCCCACGAGCCTGACCTGGATGATTGGCGCGAACTGTTGCACCGGCTGCGCAATCCACGCCACGAGATCGGTATTGCGGTTGTCGGCAAGTACGCCGAGCACTTCGACGCTTATAAGTCGATTTACGAATCGCTCGATCACGCCGGCATGCACCACAGCACGCAAATCCGCATCGGCCGCGTCCACAGTGAGGCGGTGGAACGTGAAGGTCCAGAGCGTCTGCTCAGCGGTTACGACGGTATCCTCGTTCCCGGCGGGTTTGGCGAGCGTGGCATCGAAGGAAAAGTCGAAGCTATTCGCTTCGCGCGCGAGCGCCAGATTCCATTCTTCGGCATTTGCCTCGGAATGCAGTGCGCCGTCATCGAGTTCGCCCGTAATGTCGTCGGCTTGGAGGGCGCCCACTCGACGGAATTCAACAAGGATACACCGCACCCAGTTATCTGCCTGCTCGATGACCAAAAGCAGATCACGAAGAAGGGGGGAACCATGCGACTCGGCGCCCACCCGTGCCGCTGCGAACCGGCGAGTCTGGCGGCTCGCTGCTACGGTCGAGAAGAGATTTCAGAACGGCACCGGCATCGTTATGAATTCAACAACGTCTATCGCCAACAATTCGCTGCTCATGGCATGTCGTTTTGTGGTCTAAGTCCCGATGGAATGCTGGCCGAGATTGTCGAGCTGCCGGAGCACCCCTGGTTCCTCTCGGTCCAATTCCACCCCGAATTCAAATCAAAGCCGACGGCCGCACAACCGCTGTTTGCCGGATTCGTCGGAGCCGCGGTGGAACGACATCTAACACGAGGCGAACGTGCGAAAGAAGTCGAAACATCCTGAGCGAATGACTAAGGCCGCATCCAAACATGTCCACCGAAGACAAACCCAAGATCATCGTTGACGACGATTGGAAAACTCGCGTCCAAACCGAGAAGGAATCGCTGCGTTCGCCTCCCACCAATCCGGCGCCGGAGTCTGAACAGCCCGCGAGCTTGGCGACAGCGGATACCGAGGAACGTGCGAATAATGAGAAACCCGAGGGTTTTGAAGAACGGCTTCCGCCCGCGTCGTTCGAATCACTGGTCAGCATGCTCGTGACCCAAGCATTGGCCGCGCTTGGCCAGATTCCGCTTGGCGACAAGCAGGAGCCGGTCGTGATGCTCGATCACGCCAAGCACTACATCGACCTGTTGGGGATGTTGGAGGAAAAGACGAAAGGAAATCTCTCCGCGGGGGAGGCCAACATGTTGAAGAACGTGCTGCACGAACTCCGCATGGTCTACGTGGCCATGCAGGCCCGCGCGTGAGTGCGATGAGGGAGTCGATCAGGCGATTGGGCCACGTTCCATGAAACGTGCCGCCAAGAAGCTGCTGCTTGTCTCGGCAGGCGCCCTGGTGGGTTGTCTGTTGGCGGAACTTCTGCTGCGAGCAATGGGGATCAGTTTTCCGCTCCCATATTTACCAGACCGACACGCAGGCTGGCGGCTGCAACCGGGATTCTCCGCTTGGTTCGGTAAAGAGGGCCGGGCATTTCTAGAGATCAACCGCGAAGGTTTTCGCGACGTCGATCATGTGCCCGCCAAGTCGCCGAATACAGTCCGTATCGCCGTTTTGGGAGACTCCTACGCGGAAGCCGCTCAGGTATCCCTGTCGGAAACGTTTTGGTCTGTGTTCGGAAAACGTTTGGAGTCGTGTGCGGCGATGAACGGTCGGAAGATCGAAGTCCTGAACTTCGGAGTTTCCGGCTACGGAACCGCTCAAGAGCTGCAGGTGCTGCGGCAGTATGTGTGGAAGTACGATCCCGACATCGTTCTTCTAGCGTTCTTCAGCGGCAACGACCTCCGCAATAACTCGCTGCGATTGGAGGCAGAGCAGGCGCGACCGTTCTTTCGCCTGGAGCAGGACGGTTTGGTGTTGGACGACTCTTTTCAACAGCACCCCGATTATCTGAAAGCGCATTCCAAGTGGACTCGGCTCAAGGTATGGCTGATCAACCATTCGCGGTTGCTGCAATTGCTGAACGAAATCAAATCGAATCGACAGCGGGCGGCTCCAACGGGTTCAGAACAGCCGCGGGAACTTGGCGTGGACGATCTGTGTTTCGTCGAGCCGCGCAGCGACGACTGGCGTGAAGCCTGGGAAGTCACGGAGCGATTGCTGGCGAAGATGGCGGAAGAGGCGCGCCAACACTCCGCGCAGTTGTGTGTCGTAACGGTGACCAGCGGCGTGCAAATCGACCCGGATCCGCTCGTGCGCAGTGCGTATCAAGAACGGCTGAACGTCCCCGACTTGTTCTATGCGGAACGCCGCGTCAAACAACTTGGAGAGCGCGAGCGGTTCCAGGTTGTGATCCTTGGCCCGAGCATGCAAGAGGTCGCTCATACGGAGCACCAGCACTTGCACGGCTTTACCAACACAAAACTTGGTACCGGACATTGGAATGTCGACGGGCATCGCGTGGCGGGCGAGCTCATCGCCCAGGAAATTTGCCGCGAGTGGGAGGAAGGGATCAAAACAGCGGATAAATGAATGGGGCGACTACTGAGCCTCCCAGCAGCAACGAAGGCTGGCGGTCCGCGATCAGGAACGGAATGTTCCATCAAGCACGCATTCGGTCTGCGCGGGCCGTGGCAAAGCAAGCGCGGATGCGGCATTCCAGTTCGGCGATGAACTGCGCGTCGTCGAGCTCCTGGATGTCCTTTGCCGTGAGTGGTTCGCCCACGCACACCCGCACGGGAGACAGCCTTGGCAGTGGCGAGTTCCGCGGCCAGGCGTCGTAGGCGCCATCGATACCCACGGGCAGAACCGTGACGCCGCCGCGCCGCGCCAACATCACGAAGCCGGGCTGCAGCGATCCGACGTCGCCGTCGCGAGTCCGCGTCCCTTCAGGAAAGATCAGCACCACCTCTCCGTGTTTGATCCGACGCAGGCACTCTTTTATCCCTGCGATTCCCAATCCGTCCCGCTCGAGCGAAATCGCGTCCAGAAATTCGAGCAGCCAGCGAAACAGCGCGAAACGAAACAGCGATTTTCGAGCCAGATAATTCAATCGCCGCTTAAAAATCATCCCCACGATGAACGGATCAAAATAACTTTGATGATTCGCGCACACGAGCACCGGCCCGGTAGGTGGGAGACGCTCGCGTCCACGGAAGCGAATCCCGTACAGCGTGACGCCGACAAGCCGGAAGAGGATTCGCATCCAGCAGTAACCGAGGCGCTTGACAATCGATCGCTGAACCATGTGCGAAATTCAGTTGTTCCAACATCCCAGGTAATTGAACTCGCCAGAGTTATGAGCCGTCCGCGGAGCCACCGCGCCCAACCGGCGAGTTGCGATAATCGAGGGGCGGCTTCTGACCTGGCTCCATCAGCGTCGAGTATTTCGCGCCATTCAGTCGCCTGAGAAGCTCAGCCTTTCCCGCGGCGATGTGAGAAGGACTGCTATATAAATCCCAGGCCGTTGCAGCCAGTACCTTGGCCGCGAGATTCATCCCGCGGTGGCCAATGTTGGTGCCGCCGCTCGCAACTGCCTGCCAGGAATGACCGGGCACTCCCGGGACAAAGCACGCCGTGGAAAATCCGGTCGTCGGCACCACCCACGATACATCACCAACATCGGTCGATCCCATTCCTGCGCCGCCGGTCCGTTGTTCAACTTCGCCGACACTCTCGAGCGGCCACGGTTTGTCGATGGTTTGTTGGAGTCGCGTGGCGAACTCGACATCTGCGTCCGTAAGCTTCAGATCGTTCAGCTGACGCAAGTTGGCGAGCGTCACTTGCGAAAGCGCGTTGTTCGGCAGGATCTCTTTGATCCCCCCTTCGAAATGTGTTTCGAGCTTGGTCTCCGTGGCCAGCGCGCCGGCTTGGGCACAGAGCACGAGTCGCCGATAGACGTCGCGAACGACTTCCGATTTGGGATGCCGGACGTAAAAATAGACCTCGGCAAAATCAGGAACGATATTGGGAGCGCCACCGCCAAACGTGATGACGTGATGAATCCGCGTCAATTCGGGAACGTGCTCGCGCAGCAATTCCGCAGCGTGGTTGGTCAATTCGACGGCGTCGAGCGCCGAGCGGCCCTGATCCGGAGCACCGGCAGCGTGGGCGCTCTTGCCGTGAAAGCGGAACTTAACTGCCATACGGGCGAGTGAACTGCGATCTCCGGCGGCATTCCGATCACCCGGATGCCAATGCAGCACGGCGTCACAATCCTGGAACAGACCGGCCAACACCAAGAACACTTTCGCACTCCCCCCTTCTTCGGCCGGACAGCCGTAGAAGCGGACGGTCCCAGTAATCTGCCCCGCGCGAATTTGCTCTGCGATCGCGACCGCGGCGGAAGCGGAAGCGACACCAAACAGATGATGTCCGCAGCCATGTCCGTAGCCGCCGGGCACGGCGGGCTCGCGGGTTGGAACAGCTTGTTGCGATAAACCGGGCAGCGCGTCGTACTCGCCCAGGATACCGATGATCGGCGAACCGGAACCAAACGTCGCCAAAAACGCCGTGGGAATCTCGGCCACGCCGCGTTGCACCGTAAATCCATTTCGTTCCATCAGTTCGGCCAGCAACTTGGACGACTTGTGCTCCTGATAGCCTGGTTCGGCCCATTCCCAGATTTGTCTTGCCGCATTCCAGGTCTCGACATCGCGCTTTTCGATGGATGCGGCGAGCTGCTCCTTCTGGGCAAAACCATCGGCTGTGAAACAACCCAGAAGTAACCAGGTCGACAGAGCGCGCACCATCCGAGCACGCCGCATTCCAGGCCTGCGCTCCAGCGTCGGCATCCCGCGAATCATGTCGCACCTTTCGTTTTTTGAATGTTCAGTTTCTTTGGAGTGCGGCGGCTTGACGCCGCTTTCGATTTTTTTCGATGGGCTGGTTGGACGACGCACACGATCCTCGCAAACAAATCAAATGAACGAAAGCGGCGACAAGTCACCGCACTCCAAAAAATACGAATCACGAGCTAAGCGGTCGGACTCGATGCGTCGCAGCATCCGCTTATTGCGCCGCAATGCAATACAGGTGTTTGTGCGTACGCAAAAAAATCTCGCCATCCGAGACGGCGGGCGTTGAATTGCTGGTTTCGCCCAGATCGTTTTTGGCGAGTAACTCAAACTTGTCCGTGTTGGGTTTGAACACGACAGTGGAGCCGTTTTGGTTGGTGACATAGCACCGGCCGGCGGCAAAGACGATGGAACCCCACGTGACTTCGCCCCCAGCGCGATCGGTCCACAACACTTTGCCGGTCGCTGGTTCCAGGCATTCGATCGTTCCCGGGCCAGCGTTGGGACGGTAGAAGTAGCCTTCGATCACCACGCCGGAACCGATGCTCTGCGGATTCGCCTCGATGCGCCATAGTCGGCTGGCCGTGATATCGCCCCCTCCGCCAAGCTTGAAAGCCATGCCGGGCCCGTTATAGCCGCCGATGCAGACGCAAACATCGTCGGCGATCACCGGCGACGAGTACGCGAGGTCCCCCTTGGGACCGCGAATTCCGTCACAAGTCCACAGTGTCTTGCCGTCGGCCGGTGAGTAGCCGACCACGCGCGTTGGCAGCATGCAGATGATTTGGTCTTGTCCACCAACCTTCGCGATTAATGGCGTGCTCCAGGAACCCATCGGACTCTTGTCTTCGCGATGGCTGCCGTCTCCTTCCACCGGCTCTGGCACGGTCCAGATCGTCTTGCCGGTGGACAGGTCAAGTGCCGTCACGAACACCTTCGCGCCCGGACCACAATGCATGATCACGCGGTCGCGATAGATTACCGGAGAAGTCCCGGAACCCCACATGTGCTTGAATTCACCAAGTTGCCTTGACCAAATCTCTTTCCCTTCGAAGTCGTAGCAAAACAGTCCGGCTGAACTGTGCCACACCACGACATGTTTCCCGTCGGCTGCCGGGGTTGAGCTGCCATGTGGATTGGTGACGTGCGTGGCTTCCTTCCGGTCGAAGTCGACAGTTCGAACCCACCGCTGTTTGCCGTCGCGGCGATCGAAGCAATACAAGCTGCGTTTCAAGCCGTCATCGTCTTCGCAACCAACGACGAAAACGCAACCGTTCGAGACAATCGGACTCCCATTGGACGGCTTGGGTAATGGGACCTTCCACTTGATGTTTTTCTCAGAACTCCACTCCAGTGGAGCCTTTGTCTCGTCGCTGATGCCGTTGCCATGGGGACCGCGAAACGACGGCCAGTCACCGGCTCGTGTCGCCGTCGGGACCGACAACATGATCAAACTGACAATCAACACCAAATGCCTCATAAGAATCTCCTGCAATTGCGAGTCGCTTGTGAAATCAAATCGAGGGTGTCATTATTCCGTCGCACGGACGTCGTGTCATCTAGTCGATCGTACGGCCGACCACTGGCAACAAACCCAGTACGATGGCCTTCCAAGGCCGTCGCCTAATTACGCAAACGCGCCCAGGACGGCCTCGGAAGGCCATCCTACAGTCGATTGAGGATCCAGGCATGAGAATCACTCAGGGCATTCTCTTCGCACTCGTCGTCTGGAGCTCGGAAATCCAGGCCGTGGAAAGGCTGAACCTGGTCTTCATCTTGACCGATAACCAGGGAGCTTGGACGCTCGGCTGTTACGGCAACCGAGACATCCGCACGCCCAACATCGATCGACTAGCGGCGGAAGGCATACGATTCACACGGGCGCTAAGTTGCAACCCGGTCTGCTCGCCGACGCGAGCTACTTTTCTTACGGGCCTGATTCCGTCCCAGCACGGCGTCCATTCGTTCCTCGACCCGAAGTACATGCTGGGCCCGGAAGCGTACAACACGCTGAACGAATTCACCTCCTTGGGCGAGGTGTTGCGCGACGCGGGGTACGTTTGCGGATTAAGTGGCAAGTGGCATCTCGGCGCCAATTTGACACCGTCCGAAGGCTTTTCGTCCTGGATCACCAAGCCCGACGGATCGACCCGAGAGTTTTATGACCAGGAGATTATTGAGCATGGCAAAATTCGCACGGAGGCGGGATATACGACCGACCTGTGGACGCGCAAAGGTGTCGAGTTCATCGAGCAGAATCGCGAGCGGCCATTTTTCCTGTTCCTGGCCTACAACGGTCCGTATTCGCTCGGCAACCTGATGCTCAATTCGGCACGCAATCGGCACGCGGAATACTACGCGGACAAGGAGTTTCCGAGTTTTCCTCGCGATACCATGCATCCGTGGCAATTCAACAACAAACAGTTTCACAATAGTCCCGTGGCGATGCGCCGAGTCGCGGCGGAAACCAGTGGCGTTGACGATGGAGTTGGTGAGATTATGGCCACGCTCCGACGGCTCGGACTCGATGGCAACACGCTGGTGGTGTACGCCGCCGATCAAGGCTGGATGGGGGGCCAGAACGGAATCTGGGGGATGGGAGACCACACTCGACCAGTCGGCGCGTTCGAGCAAATGATGCAAATCCCGCTGATCTTTCGACATCCGGGCGGAATTCCCGAGGGGAAAACCGCTGATCTGATTGTGAGCAATTACGACTTTCTCCCGACGGTACTCAGTTATTTGGGACTCGGCGATCGCATGCCGCAGCAGCCCAAGTCTCCCGGGCGCGATTTTTCCGCGGTGCTGCAAGCTCGCGAACTCTCGTGGGAGAACGTGATGTTCTACGAAATGGAGTCATGTCGGGCGATCCGCGCCGAACGATGGAAGTACGTCGCGCGCCATCCGCGCGGGCCACACGAGTTGTACGACCTGCAGTCCGACCCGCACGAGCGCTTCAACCAATTCGGTCAGCCCGGCACCGAAGCCGTGCAGCAAGATCTCGCCGCTCGACTGGCAGCATTCTTCCAGCAATACGCCGACCCGCAGTACGACGTGTGGCGTGGCGGCCGCTCGAAGGCCAAACGCTCACAAGCGAGTGATCGCTGATCGATTACATACCGGGGACGGGCCAGACGTAACACAGCGGTCGGTCTGCTCGTTCAAAACCCGGTACTGCTGTTTTCCCAACCACGTACTGTTTTTGCCCGTTTTTACCCGTTTGTTCGAACAGCGGAACGCACACGGGCGATGGCGATTCCATGTCGGGAGGCAACGCGTGAAAGAGCGGCGGAACGTTCGCCGCGCCTGGATTGGCCGTCAGCAAGTCACTGCCGATTTGCGTGTCTTGATCGAACACGGGAATTGAATTGGGAAATGGTCGATTGCAGGCGAAGAACGCCACGTTACGGAAGGTCGGATCGGCAACGTGGCCGTCACCAAGCACAAGCCGCTCGCCACGTTCATTTTGTTGGCGGTAAACAGCAATTGGCAAAGTCAGTCGAGTATCGCTGAGATCCAGCCGATACATGATCTGGTTGTATTCATACCGCGGCGTCCGTTCCGCGTTGCCGGAGAACGAGTGAGTGTACGTTCCTTCGAAGAACACCACTCGCCCTCCCTGCTGATTCAAGAACGGATGATGCCGCGGATTGTAGAAGCTCTGCTTATCGTGCGTCACGATCTTGCGGGCATACGCCCAGGGCCCGAGCGGCGTCTCCGCCTCGGCATACCACACTTCGCCGAGTCGCGATGTGCCAGACGATTCCGACGCGATTAAAACCCACTTTCGGCGAAACTCGTTCCAGTTGACCGAACCGTTGTGAATCCGGACCGGCTTATTCGTTTCAACATTCCGCACTTGGAACAGGCATTCATCGGGCTTGAGCTGGCCAGCTGCGACGAGTTTCTGTTGCAGATCGAGCGTCATCGGCGGGGTGTTGCGTTTCCAGCCATATCGCACTTGTCCGCTCGCGTCGCGGTCGAGCGTCAGGTCCGCCGCTCGGCTGCCGACCGTGAGGCAGGAATAGGCTTCATATTGAGCCGGATCCAGCAGGGCTTCCGCCGTTGCGCGAATGCGCACCACCGAAAACGGTTTTGCGAAATGGATGTGTTCGACTCCTTCGGTCGAGTAGGCAAAGCTGTGGCCGCTGGGAAGTACCACCGAGTCGTCGGGGAAGATGACTCGGGGCTCGAACTCTTGCTTTTCCGGCAAGAACTCCGCCAGTCCTTGCTGATAAACCGTTAGCGGTGGCTTCACTTTCAAGTAATGAGCAAAGAGGCGTTCACGATTCTCGGCGTCCTTCACTACCGCGAGCCCATCAATCCAGGTCGGACCTGCTCCGGGCATTTTGCAAGTCGGCTTGGCGAAGCCATCCGGTCCGACGAAATAGTTCAGTTCGATGCCGACGTTCGGATCGATGCCGCCATCGGCAGAGAGGTC
>CAZFLF010000017.1:0-18257 GCA_964519825.1 uncultured Pirellulaceae bacterium
CACAACGTGCTTGACGCGTTTCCGTTTCCACGTGTAGGTGATGTGAACCAGCCCGTCAGCGGCTTGAATGACGGCCGGATAGGAATACTCGCCCGTGTCCGATTCCAAAACCGCCGCTGCGAACCACTTCACACCATCAGTTGAAATGGCGACGTTTAACGGCGAACGGCCGCGTGGGGTGTGGTTGTAAATTAGTACGTGGTCGCGGTTGGATAACGTGACGGCATCGAGTCCCGAGTTCGGATTGGGTAGCTCGATCGGCTTCAGCTCCGACCAGGTGCGTCCGTTGTCGCTGGACCATGTCTCGACGATCTTCCCGGTTCCGCGTCCGCGACAAAGCATCTGCAGCTTTTTCTCCGGATGCACCAGAAAAGTGGGCTGGATGGCTTGGATGACCGCGGGGTCGTTGAGCGGCTTCGATTGCACCCAATTGAAACCGAGATTGTGCGTCGACTCAACGTGAACTCGCCAACCGTCGTGCTCGGTGCTCGATCCCGCCAACAGGCGACCATCGTTCAGCATGATCGGTTTATTCTTGATCGGTCCCAGAATCTTGTCCGGCAAGCGCTGCGGCTTGTTCCAGGATTTCCCGGAGTCATGGGAGCTTATTAGCATGCCCCACCAGGTGCTGGGACTCGGCCCGACCTTGTAGAACAATTGCAACGGCCCACCGGGAATTTGGAACAAAACTGGATTCCAACAGGGGTAGCGCTTGGTTTCGCTCTCGATGCCGTTCGCGACTTCAACCGGCGCAGTCCATTTGCCGTCTTCCAATCGTGACAGCCAGACGCCGACGTCCGGATTCTTTTCCTCCGTACCGCCAAACCAAGCGACTAGCAGGCCGGCCGGGGTTTCGACGATCGTCGAGGCATGGCATTCGGGAAACGGAGCCGTCTCATAAATGAACTCCGACTTCACGCAGCCAGGAATCGTCTCATCCGCCGCGTTTGCCGCGCGCCACAAGTTGCCCGCCAATCCGATTACCATGATCAACAACCCATGCCACAGATTCATCGGACGCATCATCGTTCTCCTTCTCAGTCCAGCCATAAGACTATTGAGGACGCGACCGGCCGCGCCGTGAATGACCGTTCGAACGAGGTTTGAGACTCACTACCAACAGAAGATCCACAATCTCAATCGTTCCATCGGCGAGACCCACAGCAATCGTGCGACCGACGGGCGACTGCGACAAGAATTCCGGATGCTCAACCGGCAATTTCCTCCCGTCCGCCAAATGAATATCAAACGGTTTGAATGGGCGCGCCAGGTGCATCGTGCGTAATTGCTCAATCGTCATGCTGACCATTCTAGTGACGGCTGGGTTCGAGTCAACGACTCCCCCGTCCTGGTAGTATCCGGCTCGCATCGTTTTGCATTGTGGACTTCCCGCGATGAGCATGAGCGGATTTGTTAGTGCTATCCGGCCGGGATTGATTTCCGGGAAGCGGCGTGATATCGAATGACCGAATTCTTCAAGGAGACATGAGAATGGATGAACGATCGGACAGTGGCGGAGCCATCGTGGCAATTGGCGTCGTCTTGATCCTGTTTCTACTCTTAATCGCCGGAGGTGGATTCGTCTATGTCTTATTTGCCCGGACGACGGCGACGGTCAGGGCGCAAGCCGATATGGCGCGTGTCGCCGAGGCACAAGCACAGATGAATGTTGCCAAGGCTCGCGCCGCGGAGAATTCGGCCGTCGCGCAGGCTGCCGCCCAACTGGAACAACTGTCGAAGGCCACACAGGAGGGATCGATCCCCGCGGGAATTGAGGGCTTCCTTCGCGTCCAGGAACAAGCCTGGAACGCGGGCGATATCGACCAATTCATGGAACACTACTGGAAGTCGGATGAGCTGACGTTCAGCTCCGGCGGTCAAACGACTCGCGGTTGGAACAATACTTTGAATCGATATCGAGAACGGTATCCAACTCCCGACAAGATGGGAAAACTAAAGTTCGACAAACTTGAAATCACGACTCTTGGCGACGGAGCAGCTCTGGTCCTAGGTCAATGGCAGGTGGAGCGCGAGTCGGAACCGCTGTCCGGTAATTTTTCACTGGTCGTCCGTAAATTTGCCGGTCGTTGGCTGATCATTCACGATCATACCTCGCGGCTGTCGAAGTGAATCATGTCGAAACTCCAGTTGAGCTACGCCAAACCGAGCGAAATTGGCCTCGATCCCAAGCGCCTGACCAGGGCGTTCGAGCTACTGACGAATTGGACGACCGGTCCTGCCGCACCAATTCCCGGTGGAGCAATTCTGGTGGGGCGCAACGGGAAGTGCATTGAACCGCAATTCTTTGGTCGACAAGGTCCCGAGGCGAACGCACCCTCCATCCGGCGCGATGGATTATTCTTGATGGCGTCCATCACGAAGCCAGTGGCCTACATGGCCGCACTGATGTTGATGGAGCGCGGACTCGTGAGTTTGACCGATCCTGTGATGCGTCATATTCCCGAATTCGCCGCACATCACAAGGAAAACACGCTCCTACTGCACCTCTTTACCCACACATCCGGGATGCCGGACATGTTGCCGAACAACATGGACCTGCGTCGCGAACACGCTCCGCTCGGCAAGTTCGTGGAGGGAGCGATTCACGCAGTGCCGCTATTCCCGGCTGGCACGAACCACAGCTATCAGAGCATGGGAACGTTGATCGTCGCCGAGATCGTGCAGCGTCTGACGGGCCAGACGATTCACGAGTTCCTACAGCGAGAGATTTTCCAACCGCTGGAGATGGCATCAACCCGACTCGGATCGCGCGAGCTGGATCGCAACCGGCTGATTCGCGTGGAAGAGCGCGACGGCGAACAGGGAACTGATTTTGGCTGGAACAGTCGTTACTGGCAGGAACTGGGATCTCCCTGGGGTGGACTATTCAGTTCGCCGGATGATTTCGCGATTCTCTGCCAGCTTCTTCTGAATGGCGGCCGGTTGGGTGATGTCAAGCTACTGTCGCAGCGGACCGTGGAGGCAATGCGGACGAACCGCCTGCATGACTTGCCTGATTTGCCCGAACCCATCCGACGCACGCAACCGTGGGGGTTAGGCTGGCGGCTCAATCATCCGGGGACGCGAGACAGTTGGGGCGACTCCCTCGGACCGAACGTTTATGGTCATACGGGCGCGACGGGAACGCTTTGTTGGATCGATCCCGATCGCAACGGGTTTAGTCTGATTTTCACGACCGGCCTTCGAGCACAAGATCCGTGGCGGCTAGTTAATCTCTCGAACATCGTGGCTGCGGCGTTTGAATGAATCCCAAGAATGGTCGCGCGGCCGCCTGTACCATCCGTTGGCGTTCCGATTACAATCGTCCCCTTCGTGATTTCACAAAGTTTCCGCCCCACCAGGCGATTGAGCGGAGTTGACGGCCATGGCTAAGAGTAAAAAGAAGTCGGAGACCGTGTTCCTCGTGTGCGAGGAAACGGGTGATCACAACTATATCGCTCGCCGCAAACCGGGTGGCGAAAAGCTCAAGCTGAAGAAGTACTCGCCGCGGTTGCGAAAGCACACGCTGCACACGGAAAAGAAGAAGTAATCGGTTTCCATTCCGCCTGGTCAGGATGACATGGCCAAACGTTGGCGACTTTTTCCTCACGATCCCGCGCGCATCGCTCAACTCGAGCGGAACGCAGGAGTCTCGCCCATCCTGGCGCAATTACTGGTTTGCCGCGGAGTGACTGATCCCGCGGATGTGCGCAGCTTTCTCGAGACTAAGCTGAGCGATTTGCGCGATCCTGAGACATTGCCCGGAATCCCCGAGGCAGCGGACCGGATTACCGCCGCAATTCAGGCTCGCCGGCGAATCGTGATCTACGGCGACTACGACGCCGATGGGATGACTGCGACGTCGCTGCTGTTCCTGTGCCTGCAGTTATTGCGGGCCGACGTCGGCTACTACGTGCCCAATCGATTGGAAGAAGGCTACGGGCTCAACAGCGAAGCACTTCGCACGCTGGCGACGCGTGGGACCGCGATGGTGGTGTCGGTCGACTGCGGCATCGGCAGTCTCGTTGAAGCCGAGCTCGCCCGCGAATTGGGGATCGAGCTGATTATCACGGACCACCATGAATTCGGTCCGCAATTGCCGGCCGCGTCCGTGATCGTGCATCCCCGATTGCCTGGCCATTCCTACCCGTTCGGAGAGTTATGCGGAGCCGGCGTGGCTTTCAAATTGGCGTGGGCATTGTGCTGCCGGGCGAGTGCATCGAAGAAGGTCAGCGAGCCGATGCGAGACTTCCTGTTGTCGGCGATCGGCTTGGCGGCGCTGGGCACTGTGGCCGATGTAGTGCGATTGGTGGATGAAAACCGAATCCTGGTCCGGCACGGTCTGGTGAGCCTGCGCGAGCGTCCCACGCGAGGGCTGCGCGCCTTACTTCAAGTCACCAAGCTCGATAAAAAGCCCGCGCTGGGAGCAGAAGACATCGGCTTTACGATCGCTCCACGTCTTAATGCCGCGGGCCGTCTTGGGCAAGCGCAGTTGGCCGTCGAACTCCTCACCACGGATTCCCAAGAACGCGCCACGGCGCTGGCAGATTATATCCACCAGCTCAACAATAGCCGCGAGAGCTTAGAACGCAGTGTGTATTTGGCGGCAGTGAAGCAGATCAAGGATCAATTTGCGGACGACGATCCGGCATTCGTGCTGTCGGGCGCCGGCTGGCATGCCGGAGTCATTGGCATCGTCGCCGGCCGGCTCGCGGACAAGTTTGCACGTCCCGTGGTGCTCATTTCGCTGGATGAGCTGGGGGCGAAGCCTGGCAGCGGTTCGGGACGATCGGCAGGCGGATTCAACTTACACACGGCTTTGGGCGCCTGTTCGCGACATCTGGTAACGCACGGCGGGCACGCCGCCGCGGCAGGGCTAAAGATCACACCCCATTGCGTCGATGCCTTCCGCGCCGAGTTCTGTGAGTTCGTCGCGCAATCGATGACCGCCGCCGACCGTGTCGCCGAAGTCGCCGTCGATGGCGAAGCGGCATTCAGCCAGTTGACCCTCTCGACGGTACAACAGGTTGAAGCCTTGGCACCCTTTGGTCATGGAAACCCCCGCCCCATCCTGTGCGCGACAGGCGTCGGGCTGGCCGAACTGCCCAAGCGAATTGGGGGTGGCGAGCGGCATCTGGCCGTGAAACTTGTTCATCACCAAACTCCAATGCGCGGTGTCGCGTTCGGCCAGGGTGACTGGTTCGACGAGCTATCACAAGCCGTTGGCCTCATTGACATCGTTTATCGACCCGTGATTAATGAGTTCCAAGGACGGCGATCCGTTGAAATCCACTTGGTCGATTGGCGCAGATCGAATCGGGCCGCAAGCACGCCTCCGACCTCCGTCGTGACGTCCGGGGTCGAATGATTCGAATCAGCCCCTGTGCGCCTTCGCGAGTTCTGCCATAATGCGGTTTCAGGGACGGGAGTGGCTAAACCCATCGAACGGACACCGGAGCAAGGCATGCACAAATCATTAAACCCCCAGGTCTTGGGGATTACAGGACGTCAGAGCGAGATCATCGAGTTGGCCCTAACGTATGGGTTTCGAGGGATCGAGTGTGACATTCTGGAGTTTGCGAAACGGGTCCAAGTCCAGGGACTCGATCGGGCGAAGCGGTTCCTAGCAAGCGCCCACCTGCGAATGAGTGGTTTTGAGTTGCCAATGCGCTGGCGTGGGGATGAATCGACTTTCCAGTCCGAGCTCGAAAAGCTTGAGCCGCTCGCGGCTTACGCGGCGGCCGCCGGCGCGAAAGCCTGTCACACCACGATCATGCCCGCGACCGATATGTTTCCCTATCACGAGAATTTTGAACTCCACCGCAAGCGATTGGCTGGCATCGCCGACGCCTTGGCCAAACATGGAATTCGGTTGGGGGTTTCGTTCCTGACCGCACCGTCCCATCGGATCGACAAGAGTTTTCAGTTCATTTACGAGGCCGACGCGCTGATTACTTTGATCAAGTCCGTGTCGTCGAACAACCTCGGCCTGGTCTTGGATACTTGGAACTGGCACTTTGGTGGTGGAAGTGCCAATCAGTTGCGTGCGCTCACCGCGGATCGAATCGTCGCGGTGCGAATTGCGGACGCTCCAGTCGATGCGTCGCCGGAATCGATTCGCGAAGAGCAGCGCACACTTCCTCAAGAAACCGACGTAGTTCAAAATGCCGCCATGATGACCCTTTTGTCTGAAATTGGATTCAAGGGTCCGGTTTCGGTCGATCCACACCCGTCGTCTCTGACGGGAATGAATCGTGAAACGGTCGTGCAAAAAATCTCCGCGTCCTTGGACGAATTGTTCAAGGCCGCGGGTATCGCCAGGGTCACGATGAAGCCCGCGCTGACGGCCACAGAATAGCCGTTGCTGTCGTCTTGCAAATCTCCGTTGCCGGCTGCTACCGGCCAATGCCACTTACTTTGGTGCTGGATTAGTGAGCGGCAAGGCGCTAGCCTCCGGTATTTCGCATAGAAAATCGTCATGACGACACCGGTGGCTAGCGCCATTCCGCTCAAAGTAAGTGCCGGCGGCTACCGGCGCGGGATTTGTCGGCTGTTCCGGTTGTGCGCATTGTGACGAAATTCGATTGACGCATTATTCAGTTATGCGGGCTATGTCACGAAGCGGCTAGCTGTTGGCGGCGCTTGCCCCTCCTTTCCGTTAATTCGCGCATGCAGGGCGGACGATTCGTTCCTAAGTCAGGTTGCGCGATATGGACTTCGCGCCGCTGCCAGGTGGAATTTGTCCACCTACCCACCAGACCTGACCAATCACGCCTTTTTTCGCACGGATGTACGATGCATTTCTGCTGCAACCAGCACATTCTGCGACGGTGCTGGGCCGCTACACTCTCGGTGGCGGCAGTCACAGTTGGAGCATTATGGCTCACGCCATTTCTTAGCAAACCGGTCCGCAATACCCCACATGTTTCAAACTCGGTGGCAGAGCCTGACGGTATCGATGAGCCGCGCTCATTGGTGATGCTGGCACAATACACTTTCGTCGGTCGTGGCGGAGTCGTTGCACGACCTCTCCGTTTACCTCCTGTAGTGGTGCCTCCCGTCGCGAGGCGGTTGCCTCCCGTGTTGACGTCTCCTGTCGTGACACGATTGCCCTCGGTCTCCACGATGCCGGCCACGGACTCCGCGGAAAGTGACACCAAAAATGTTGAGTCAGTGGATAGTGACGCGAAAAGCGTTGAGGCAGTGGATGGTGACACCAATAGTTTTGAGGCAATGGAGAGTGACACCATAAGTGTTGAGGCAGTGGAGAGTGACGCCAAAAGTTTTGCGGCAGTAGATGGTGACACCAAAAGTTTTGAGGTAGTGGATAGTGACGCCAAAAGTGTTGCGGCAATGGAGAGTGACACCATAAGTGTTGAGGCAGTGCAAAGTGGCACCAAAACCGTTGACTCAGTGGATAGTGACACCAAAAGTTTTGAGGCAATGGGTAGTGACACCAAAAGTACTGAATTAACGGAAAGCGCCACCAACGCTGCGTTAACTCCAATCTCCGCCGATGTCTCGGAGTCCTGCCTGCTTCCGGCCAAAGTCCCGCATGACTGGAACGATCCGGCTTCCGTATTATCCGCTGCGCGGCGACAGGCTGAACAACTTGTTCGTGGCGCATCGGCTTTGGCCAGTCGGGGCGCAACCTATTCCGCTCGTCGGGAACTGGAGTCGGCATTAGTCACTCTTTCGCAAGCCCTCGATTCGCACTCTGCCACAACGGACTTCACGCAAAGTCTCCGCACTGGATTGTTAGCGATGGAAGAAGCGGGTGACTTCGCGCCAAGCCAAGCTCGAAATCAGTTGAACCTCGACGTCGCCTTGATCGTTTCCCGGCATCAAAGCCACGCGGTGTCGCCGGCGGAGGCCCGTCAATGGACGCCGGTCGAAGCGGCCCGGAAATACTTCTCGTTCGCCCAAAGTCACTTGGTGGCAGCTTCCGGCGGTTCGCCGGTCGCCGCCCATGCGCTGTTTGGACTGGGAAAGCTCAACGCGAATTTATCCGAATCGGGCTCAGCGGCGGAGCGACTGTACGGTCCACGTTCAATGCTGCTGCACCAGACGGCCTTGATGATCGACAACTCCCATTATTTGGCCGCGAACGAACTCGGCGTTTTGTTGGCCCGCTTCGGGCGACTCAACGACGCCCGCAATGTGCTCAGGCATGGACTGACCCAGGGTACATCGCCAGAAATCTGGCGCAATTTGGCCGACGTTCATGAGCGATTGGGAGAGGTTGAATTAGCGAGTCTAGCGCGCGCGGAATGGAATCGAATCTCGCAACTCTCACGCCGCGAGTACCCTGACACGGTGACCGCACCAAACGGAGTGACCGTGCAGTGGGTGGACAAGGCGACATTTGAGCGTGGGAGTCGCGAACTTGGACCCAAGGTTCCCACCGAACCGATGCCGGCGCAGAGTCCTCACACTGCGGTCCAATCCCCACGAATGCGGAATTTTCGGTGGTAGCGACCGATGCCTGATCAGATAGGCCAAACTGTTCGTGTTGGAGCGCAGCCATGAAATCGAATTGGCGGGGACAAGTTGTGTGGTCGGTACTGGCATTAGCCAGCGTTGCTACGTTGTTCCGCCTGACGGCCAAATCGGAAGTACCCCAGGTGGTCAACACGGCCAGCGCAGCGCCGAGGACGGTACAGAAATTCGCCACGGACCCGTCCATTGCGACGCATTCGCGCGAGATTCGCCTCACGTTTGCACCGGGCGCGGATGGCCGTCCGACGGTCCCCCAGGTCACGCAACTTTGCCAATTCTCTGCACCTGACCCGCGCTGCTTACGGGGAGTGGATTGCCAGTCCTGGTCGAATCCGTGCCAGGAACCGCGGTGGTGGGCCGCTCGTCCGCTGCCATTTGAATCGTACGCGCAGGGCGAGTATGTCGGACCACCCCGCGCGCCGCATGTCCCGTCCTATCTGGTACGGGTGAACGATGAGCTCGATTTTGTCTATCGATTCACTCACGAAGAGACTGCCGACCCGTATCGGCTCACCGTCGGCGATGAAATCATGGTGGAGACTTATCCGCAAGAACTGGACTCGATCCGCCGCGGCGACTTGGCCAACGGCCGCGGGCTGCAGATTCAACCGGATGGAACGATTGTCTTGCCCTATGCGAATAAAATATACGCCGCCGGTCACACGATTGAAGAAGTCCGCCAAGATATCGAAAAACGCCTCACGGATCCCAACACTGGGAAGTTCCAGCCAGGCGCTGTGGAAGTCGTCGTGACACCCCTGAAGACCAATACGCGTCTGGAGGATCTGCGTTCCGCCGTGGATGCCCGATTCGGCACTGGCGGACAAACTCGCACGGCGACCGTGACTCCGGAAGGAACGGTCCAATTAGTCGGGATCGGCACAGTTCCCGCGCAGGGACTGACCATTCCCGAACTCGAAACGGAAGTCAACGCTCGCTACGTCGACATTTTTGGCCCTGGCGTGCAGGTCTCTGTCATCTTGCGGCAGTTTGCCCCGCGGTTTGTCTGGGTGGCGGGAGAGGTCGTTCAGCCCGGACAGTATCAGGTGAATCAGCCGGTTACCGTAGTCCAAGCCATCGCGTTAGCCCGCGGTTTCAACAATGGCGGCAATGTGCGCGAGATCGTCGTCTTTCGCCGCGACGACAACTGGCAATTGATGGCCACACGGCTCGACGTCCGCGGAGTATTCGTCGGGAAGACACCGTATCCCAGTGACGATATCTGGCTCCGCGACAATGACGTCGTGGTCGTGCCGAAAGGACCGATTCTCCGCGCTGACGACTTCATCAACCTCGTCTTTACGCGCGGCTTTTACTCGGTGTTTCCGTTCCAAGGGACGACGGTCGTGAGATTTTAAGTTCGCGGTTCGTACTGTGGCGTGCGGGAATTTCATCACGGCTTTCGGATTTTGCTATCGATTGGCTGACGCGGACCAATTGGGTCTGGCGCGGCATTTGCCACTCTGCAAGCCAGTGATTGCTTACACGTACCCGTCACGTTCCGCTGTGACGTAGCTCGGCATTCGATGCGACGTATGGGACGAATAAGCCGTATAGGACTTATTTGTCCCGATCTCACTGCGGAGCGTAGCAGCAGCAGTTAACTCGGGAATTCGAAGATGTCGGGTTCCACAACTAACCCAACGGTTTCGCCAGCGGATCCCGATTCCTTGGGACCGTCGGTCGTCGAATTCTTGCGCCAACCGAACGCCTATCCGGATAACACTTCGAGTGTGGAACTTATCGAGACGCACATCTCTTGGGTGTTCTTGACCGATCACTTCGTCTACAAGTTGAAAAAACCAGTGCGGTTTGAGTTCCTGGACTTCAGCGGCGTGGAACAGCGGCAGGCGGCCTGCGCCAGTGAACTCAAACTCAATCGCCGGTTGTCGCCAGACGTCTATATCGATGTCGTACCGGTCACCTTGAATGCGCGAGAATGCTTGCAACTAGGGGGCGCTGGGCGAGCTATCGATTGGGTCGTGAAGATGAAACGTCTGCCGGCGGACAGCTCGCTCGACCAGCTTATCCAACACCAGCGGTTGACGAAAAAAGATGTGGATACGCTGGCAACGACGCTCGCTCGGTTCTACGGGCGGCTGCCACCGTTGACCATGCGCGCCGCGGAATACTTGCGCGGCATCGAGCACCACGTGCGCGCCAATTCAGACGAACTCGCCAAACCGGAATACGGCTTCGATCCGTGGTTGCTGCGTCGGTTGCACGCCGCGCAAATGAGATTCATCGCCGTCGCCCACGAAACCCTGGTAAATCGCGTGCGCGACGGTCGAATTGTCGACGGACATGGAGACTTGAGGCCCGAACACATTTATTTCACCTCGACGCCGAAGATGATCGATTGCCTGGAATTCAGCGAGGAGCTTCGAACGATCGATGTTGCTGACGAATTGGCGTTCCTAGCCATGGAGTGTGACCGCCTCGGAGCGGAGTGGGTTGGCCAACAGATCGTGAGTACTTACTGCGCCACGAATGGGGACCGTGTCGCGTCCGAGTTGATCGAGTTTTTCAAATGTTACCGGGCATGCGTGCGTGCCAAGGTTAACTCGCTGCGTTCGCGGCAAGTCCCGAAGCCAGACGCCGCTAAACTGATTACCGTTTCTGGCGCCTACCTGCGGCTGGCGGATCGATCTGCCGAGCGGCTCGGGCCACCAATTCTGCTGGTCGTTCGCGGTTTGTCGGGAACGGGCAAGTCGACCTTGGCGGCGGCCCTGTCCGAATCGTTGGGATGCGGATGCTTACAGTCCGATAAATTGCGCCGGCAATTGTTCGGAGCGCCGACATCGGACGCGAACTTTAATACCGGACGCTACTCCGCGGAGAACCGCCAAGTTGTCTACGACAACCTATTTCGACTTGCCGAGGAGCAACTATCGCATGGCTTGTCCGTGATCCTGGACGGGACCTTCCTCACGAGTGAATCGCGTCGACGTGCCATCCAGCTCGCATCCATTCATCAGGCCGTCCCCGTATTGGTTACGTGTACTTGCCCGAGTAGTTTGGCAATCGAGCGCATCCGTGACCGGGGCACCGTGCGTACGACTGAATCCGATGTTCGCCCCGAGTTCGTCGACCGTCAGCGTTCCGAGGAGGAGCCGGATGATCCCGCTTGGCAGGTCGTTACTGTTGACACGACTGAGGGTTTGGCGGTGATCCGCCAGACGGTCCTGGGCCGCATCCGGTCGCTGGTTCTCCCAGGAGAGTGCTAAATCGAGTAGTCTATTGGCATGACAATTGCCAACTTTTCCGGTTAAGAAACGGGTGTTCCGCAGCCATCAAAAGGAGACCTGTCATGTTTGCCAAAAAGATTCTGTTCCCCACCGACTTTTCTCACACGGGGGATGCGGCTTTGGAGCTGGCCACGTCCTTGGCTCGCGATACCGGCGCGACGTTAATCATCGCACATATTGAAGAGGCGCCGAATGTTTATGCCGGAGGCGAGTTCTATTACGGAATTCCCAACCCGCCGACCGAAGAGTTGCGGCGGATGCTGATGGACGTGAAACCAACCGATTCAGGAGTGGCGTTTGAGCATCGCCTGCTGACGGGTGATCCTGCCACAACCATCGTTCGGCTGGCCAATGAAGAACGCGTTGACCTGATCGTGATGGGAACACACGGTCGGACTGGGATCGTGCGCGTCCTGATGGGAAGCGTTGCGGAAACCGTTGTGCGGCGGGCCGAATGCCCAGTGGTAACTTATAAGCACAAAGCCGAAAAAGCCGCTAAGGTCGCGTAGACTCCGAGTGCGAAGACTCCGAGACTGCGTAAGGGATCCGTATTCAAGGCGGAACTACGCCAAAAGCAAACCGTTTTCGGTTGTATCTCGATCTAACATCGTCAATTTCGCCTGGCATCTAATATCCTAGAGGAATCGTTCTGCGACCGGGGCGGAAAGCAAGGACACCGGATGGGAGACGAATCATGAGCTGGCTGCCGAAGAATAAGGTCATCGTTCCGGTCGATTTCTCAGAGAGTTCTTTGTCGGCTGTCGACACCGCGCTGCAATTGGTTGCTGAGCCAGCACATATCACTGTCGTCCATGTACTGCAGGACTTGTCGCCGCTAGAACCAGGTGAGATGTGGAACGCGATTGACACCGGAACGCGAATTCGCCACGTCACGGCCGCGTTACGGGAACGACTAAACGACAAACGATACGCTCAAATCAATGTTGATGTCTTGGTTGGTGATCCAGGCCATGAGGTCGCGGACTTGGCCGCTCGCGAGAAAGCCGACTTAATTGTTTTACCGTCGCATGGCCGCCGCGGACTAACTCGACTGCTGATCGGTTCAGTCGCGGAGCGTATAGTCCGCTTAGCCCATTGCCCGGTTCTAGTGCTCCGAAGTCATGCTTTGGACGGTTGAAACTGACACCCGTTTTTCACTCGCCGAAACTTTCATATTGACCGGGACTAATACCCCTGCCAGACTTCGCGCTGTGGCTCGGTTTGTCGGTGTGAACCGTGCCAGATTCCTCAATAGTCGGCAAAAGGACCAGCGCCATGACAAGGATGTCACTGATGCCAAGACTTCTTCGCCTGACGTTTGTCGCAGTGATCGCGGGGTTTGTTCTGGGTTGTGGCGGTGAAAAGCCGCCGGTCGCCACGAGCGCGGCTCCCGCTTCGTCGGCTGCGCCGCAAGTCGCAGTATCCGAAACGACTTCCGCAGATCCGTCTGGCCAACCATCCTTACCCGTCGCGCTCCCCGTCAATGCGGACAGCCAACCCAGTGACGTTGTTTTGGCGTTCCTAAATGCGATGCGCGATGGAAATAGTGCTATCGCCTCCGAATTGTTGAGCGACCAAGCCCGTGCGGAAACCACGAAACATCAATGGCCGGTCCAGCCACCAGGAGCCCCCTCCGCGACTTATCAGCTAGGTCAGGCCAGTTATGTCGATGCCAATCAGTCCGGAGTCCATATTCCGTGCCTATGGACGGAGCCGGACGGTGCGGGTGGAACCATCCAATTTGAGGTGATATGGGCGCTGCGGAGATTGGACGCCGGCTGGCGTGTCGCCGGGTTCGCCACCGAGGTTGTCCCCGGTAGACCTCCGTACTTCTTCAATTTCGAAGATATCGCGAATCTCAGGGAAACGCAGGCAGCGGCCGAGGCCGCGCTGACTGAAGCCGCTGCGGTGGAATCATCCGTCCCAAACGTCGCGGAACGTCCCGGGGCTAAACCAATCACGCGATGAACTGTTGCGGTTCCGTTGTTGGCGCTTCAAAGCCAGCACGTTCAACTTCATGACCACTGCTCGCATTATGCTAGCGGCTCGCCCGATCTGATTTGGCGGGTACAGCAAGGCGAGGCTCGGTCTGAGCCACTGGTGTACAGCGGGTACTGGCAGTTCGACAGAAAACTCACCCCGTCAACTCACTTCTCGCGGGCTCGACAGCAATCTCTTCCCGCAGTGAACTCAGATTTGAAGACGCACTAATATAGACTGTGACTGGGGTTAGGTTGATTCGCTAAGTGCTGTCACGGCAACTCAAGTCTCAAGGTCGACTGCCGCGGCCAGCCTCTTTTTGACAGCAATGCAGTCGCTTTTATAGCGTGCTATGCTTCCGATTGAGTGAACCTCCCAGATTATCCAAATTGCTGTTCCCCGCTTGACACGAGCACCTTGGAAGTTAATCTAGCCACCTAAACTTCGTGACCGCTACATCCTTTGCAGGCAGCAGAGATTGACAACAGGGCACCCGCGATGGATCGTAGATGCTGCGGTTACGAATTTTCGCGGTCGCTCCCGTGTGGTCAGCCGTCCCGTACGGAGCACAAGAATAGGACGGCATCGAAAGTTACTTACCGGTACCTGTAAGTTGGAGGAATTTAGACATGAATCGTGCTTTAGTTTTTGGAATCGCGATGTTTTTCGCGATCGTTGGACTGTCCCTCGTGGGCGGTCAAAACGAAGCCGCTGCTGGTCTTCTCAACCGTGGTGGTGGATCTTGTGACGGCGGTGGTTGCAACGGCGGCGGCGGCCACGGGCGCGATCGTTGCCACGGGCGTGATCGTTGCCACGGGCGTGATCGTGATCGTTGCCATGGGCGTGATCGTTGCCACGGGCGGGATCGCTGCCACGGGCGTGATCGTTGCCATGGCGGCGGAAGCTGCAATGGCGGTGGTTATGGCGGTTGCAGCGGCGGTTGCGGCGGTGACAAGGTTGGCGCGCCAGTACAAAAGAGTGGAGATGCCGTCCCGGCAGCTCCGACTCAAAAGGGCGAAGTCCAGGCTCCTCAGCAGAAGGGCTAGTCCAGGACGAACCGTCAACCTGGCGGTTTGCTCGCTGCGTACTTGCTTCTCAACTGCTGCGTGAAGAATCCAAACGTCGCGCTGGCGAAGCCCCTGCCCTGTGGCCGAATCTGCCGCGGTGTGAAATAAGAAGAGGTCGTATCTCCCGGGAGATTCGGCCTCTTTCTTTTTTGATTTGCCTGACTTGCCGGTGATGCGGTCGCGGGCTCGATTGATCGAGCCGCCCAGTCTTCCTAACCGATAACATCAGCTACGGATTTGAAGCAGCCGGAATTGGATGCCCAGCCCCCCGCACATCCGTTACGAGCGGTACGCGAATGACGTCCAGTTTGTCCGGCGATTCACGCGAGCGACCGGCAACTCCGGCTTCGCAGACCCTCATTTCGCTCCTGATCTTCGGACACTTCTTTTTTGTGTTCGTGGCACTCTCGTCAAATTACGCCCGCTCGGGGCTAACTCGTACGCTGTTGTCGCGATTTGCCTTCTATTCTCGATTATTCAATTTCGACCTCGACTATACGCCGTACCACCTTACTCATGGCTCCGACGAAGACGTCGACCATCGCATTGAGGTATTGGCAAAGGATGCGGAAGACTGGGTTGTGTTGCCGGACGGCGGATTGCGCGGTCACGACGCGTACAAACGCTACCAACGGTTTGCGGCGGCTTGGGCTTTCCACGGGCAGAATGACGGCCAACCGGCGTTGTTTGCCCAAGCTGTCGGCACGCACTTTTCGCGGCAGCGCGGCATCGCACCCAAACAGGTTCGCTGTCGCAAGCACTTTCAACAGGCCCGTGAGGAGATTGAAGGAGGAACGCCGGCACAGCGCGATCCCAACGGCCCGTCGCGATTCTCGGTGTCGTACGCTGCCAACGCTATCGTGAACGACAATGGCTCGGTCGACGTGATCCGCGTGGAAGAGGCCGGCCAGGTTGCCGCTCCCGTAACGAGTGCCGGCGGCGCTCGTGGAACCAATGCCAATGAACGCAGTCGGTAAATACTTCGAAACTTTACTCTCCCAGTGGGGGGCTGCGTGGAATCGTTTCTGGTTCACGCCAGCCGATGCAACCGCCGTATCGCTCTTGCGAATACTGACGGGTGGCATGGCATGTTGGTTCCTGCTGTCGTTCGCGACCGACTTGACAATCTGGTTTGGTACCGACGGCCTGTTGCCAATCGATACGGTTCGCCTGCTGACGGAGGACGAAACTGAGAAATGGAATCGACGGGCCTCCTACCTGATCCTCAGCGACGATCCACGATTCTTGACCACGGTTCATGTGGTGGGAGTAATCGTTGCTCTGGCGTTTACGGTCGGTTTGGCGACGAGAATCACCGGCATATCGACGCTGGCGATTGTGCTCTCGTACGTGCATCGTGGACCGATGATCATGGGGCAATTCGAACCGGTACTGACGCTGATGCTGTTCTACTTGGTTCTCGCCCCCTGTCACCGGCGGTTCTCGGTGGATCGCTGGCTGTCGCAACGACGCCAAGCCGGTTCCACGTCCGCGAAGCCACCGTTCGAGGACAAACCTTCCATCACGGCCAACGTCTGCCAGCGGATGATGCAAGTCCACATCGCAGCGTTGTATTTGATGATGGGACTGACGAAGCTTGGCGGCAGCGATGTGTGGTGGAGCGGTGAAGCGATGTGGTGGCTCATTGCCCACACCGAATCACGACTCGTCGACCTTACATTCCTGCACCGTCATGAGTATCTGATCAATCTCTGGACCCATGCCGTGGTCTGGTTCGAGTTGCTATTTGGTCTGCTGATCTGGCACCGACTGGCTCGTCCACTGCTTCTGGCGATCGGGGTGATTCAGTGGATATCGCTGGGGTTGGTTACGGGCTTGCTGAGCTATTGCGTGATGATGCTCATCGCAAACTTAAGTTTCGTATCGTCCGAGACAATCCGCGACCTGGTGGCTTCCGTCGGAAACCGTCGATCGCATGAGCCGTTGCCGGCCTCCCCCCTCTAGAACCGCGTTGGCGCCGATAAAGCAGCGGTTTTGTCGGCCGGCGGCCGCATCACTCGCGCCACATTTCGCGACTGTGTCGCAGTTGACGCCCCATTCCGTGTTCGAAGGGTTGCGCAGCAAATGTTGGCAGTTCGCCGGTCGGTACGAGTGATGCGAGCAGTTTTCCGTCAGCGTCGTTCTGGCCCTTAAGTTGGATCGCGAACAGATCTCGGAGCTCGTACTGATTTCCATCCAGGAGGCCGACAACTTCCGTGACTCGCGTCACTTTCCGCGAGCCGTCGGCGGAGAAACGGTCGAGTTGGACAATGAGATCGATCGCGGAGGCGACCTGGGCGCGGGCAACGTAGACGGGCAGGGAGACATCGGACATCAGCGATAACGTCTCAAGACGTGTTACCGCGTCGCGAGCGGTGTTCGCGTGGACTGTTGAAAGGCTCCCGCTGTGACCGCTGAGCATGGCTTGAAGCATGTCCAGTGCTTCGCCGCCGCGCACCTCGCCCACGATAATGCGGTCTGGGCGCATGCGAAGGGACGCAACGAATAGTTGCCGGATCGACAGTCCACCCCGGCCATAGGGGTCGGGCCGCTGTACTTCCAAGTAGATGGTGTGGTCCTGTCGGAGCCGCAACTCCGCGGTGTCTTCGATAACGATAATGCGTTCCTCGGCCGGTATCGCGGCGGAGACCGCCCCCAATAATGAAGTCTTGCCGGTGCCGGTGCCCCCCGAAATGATGATGTTCTTCCGCAGGCGGACGCAGATTTCCAGGAACTCGCGGGCGACCTCCGATAACGCGCCGAATCGCAACAGATCGTCAAGCGACAATCCGCCGCGCTGGAATTTTCGAATGGTCAGGCACACGCCGTCGCGGCAGCCCGGTGGCAGAATTGCATGAACGCGTGAACCGTCCGGCAGCCGTGCGTCGAGAATGGGGTGCTCGTCGTTGATTTCACGACCAACCCACTGGGACACATTTTGCACCGCGGAGAGAAGCGCGTCTTCGCTGTCGAACTTCGCCTCGGTTGCCTCCAGCCGCCCACCGCGCTCGATATAAACCTGGTCGAAGCGATTGACCATCACTTCCGTGATCGTGTCATCGTCGAGGAATACGCGAATCGGCGACAGAAAGTAACCGACACTCGCTTCAAAAATGTCATGGCGGAGCATCGCGTCATGATGGTCGCGCTGGCCCAGTCCGTCAACAAGCGCTATGCTTCGGGGAGCGAGCCCGACGCCAAGAGTCCGGCCAGACCGCGAGTGACTTCCGCAGGCGCCGAAGGAGACACCTGAAACTCATTCGCCGCGGCGCCCACGTTGCGCGAATACGACAAGAGATCGTTGATCATTGCCTCGATCCGCGATACTCCGCCGACAACCACCGGAACCATTTCTGATTGTTCCCGCCGCAATCGCTGCTCCAGCGAGTCCGCCTCGATCATGATCGCGTGGGCGATCATCGCCAACTTCTCGCGCGGCTCCGCCAGCAACCCAGGTCCGTCG
>CAZFLF010000018.1:0-18149 GCA_964519825.1 uncultured Pirellulaceae bacterium
TTCATTCTGAGCCAGGATCAAACCCTTCAATTGTTTACGCTTAAACTTCACAACCGTCAGAAAACCAACGGTGGCAAAGGTGTTGAGCTTCAATTAATGGCTTGAAACCATCGCGATGGTCCCGTTAAGAGACCATCTAGCCTCAATCAAACAGCACAGTCTCATGCTGGCACGTCAACAGAAGTTGACTTAAGAGATCACTACCAAATTGTCAAAGAACGATCTGTGCTGACGATCAAAAATGATCGCCAACTCGATGGGCAAATGTTAGTGGATTCCACTTGGCTGTCAACGGCCTGAAGCGAAAATAATTTCCAGCGCTTTCGACTCCGTCGCCGTAGATTCACAACCTGCTTCCAAAAAACGAGTTGAAGTCATTCGGCAAGCCGTGTCCTATCGACCAAACCCTGCCCCTCGCGTCAAACTTTTCACCGATCACAACGCCAGGTTCCACCTGCCGCGCCAAATTGGCTCCCAATCAAAGGATTTTCCGATGAAAGATAATTCGAGTCCGAAAGCTGTCGTGCTGCTTAGCGGTGGACTCGATTCCGCCACCACGCTGGCGATTGCTGTCGCCGCTGGATACCAGCCATGTGCCATGAGCTTCCGTTACGGTCAACGACATGCAATTGAACTCGCCGCCGCCGCGCGCATCGCGAAACGTTTCCAGGTCGCTCAGCACGTCACCATCGAAATCGACTTGCGAACCTTTGGCGGTTCGGCCCTCACTAGCGACGTGGCGGTCCCCAAGCATGCGACGGCCGAGGAAATTGGCTCAGGAATTCCAATCACCTACGTTCCCGCCAGGAACACCATCTTCTTGTCCTTTGCCATGGCATGGGCGGAAGTACTTGGCGCGTTCGACATTTTCATCGGAGTCAACTCGCTCGATTACAGTGGCTACCCGGACTGTCGTCCCGAATTCATTGCGGCTTTCGCACGGATGGCCAATCTCGCAACCAAGGCAGGAGTGGAGGGTGCCGACACCCTGCGCATTCACACCCCTTTAATTCAACTTACCAAGGCCCAGATCATCCAGCGGGGCTTGGATCTCGGAGTCGACTATTCCATCACGCACAGCTGCTATGACCCGACTCCAGGCGGCTTGGCGTGTGGAGCTTGCGATTCCTGCCTGTTGCGACTCCGCGGCTTCGCGGAATTGGGAATTCCCGATCCGGTGCGGTACGTTTGATCGGTAGGATCAGTCAGATCGGTCCGATGATTCGCCGATGTTTTGAAACAGTTTCGCCAGACGGTGGGCATGTTCGTCGTAAGCGGATTCAAACAGTTTGCGAGCGCCATCAGGTCCAACTAAACAGCTCGCCGTCAGCACCGTCGGCGGCTGGCCAGCACGACTCAAACGAGCCGCGACTTCTGCCTTGATCGCATTGACGACCATGCAACCGCCAACCGTTGACCCTGGTGCAACGGGAGTTGGCAACCCATCCACGGATACCATGGCGTCACCCGCAGGAGCTCCTGTATCGAGCACCAAGTCCGCACAATCCACCAGCTTCATTCCGCGCGGGTGATTGCTGTCGCTCGCCGCGGAATGCTGTCGGCTGACCAAAGCCACGACTTTGATGTCCCGCTGTCGAAAGAGCTCGGCCATCTCGATGGGCACCGTATTGCAACCACTCGAAGAAATCACGAATGCCGAATCGATGGGTGACAGAGCGAAATTGCGCAGAATTCGCTCTGCCAGCCCCGGCACGTTTTCCAAGAACATGGCCTGCCGCTGGCCGTTTGCCCCGACGACCGGATTGTGAAACGTCAACGACAATTCGACGATCGGATTGAATCCGGGGAACGAGCCATACCGTGGCCACATTTCCTCAACCATGATCCGGCTATGCCCCGCTCCGAACACGTGTACGACTCGTCCCGCGAGAATCGAAGCGGCAAACCAATCGGACGCGATTTCGATTTGCGCGCGTTGCGCGGCGACTGCTTCCACGAGCTCGCGGCAGCGATTCAGGTATTGCTCAGCGGGAGTGCAGTGCACTGGAGTATCAGATTGGTTCTGCATCGTAGGTCGCACCTGTTGCGTCCGAAACGGACCAGCCCCCGTCGATTGCCAGCACTTGTCCCGTGACAAACCGCGACTCATCCGACAGGAAGTATACAACGGCGTCATCGACATCAGCCGGTTGGCCAACGCGGCCTCCGTCGAGCGGTTGTTTCAGCCGGATGAATCGTAGCAGGTCGTCATCTTGCATCGCGCGTTGAGCCATCGGCGTATCCACGAGCGCTGGCGCGACGGCGTTAATCCGAATGTTCTGCGGCGCGTAATACGACGCGGCCGCTTTGGTCAGGCCGATAATCGCCGCTTTCGCCGCGGCATAGGCGTGGGTTGTGAAGAATCGCGGTGCCGGCGAAAAACCCAGTACGGACGCCATATTCAGGATGGCACCGCCACGACGTTGTTCGAGGAATTGCCGCAGCGCCGCGCGATTCGAGAAAAACACCGAATCCAAATTGAGCCGCAACGTGTAGTCCCACCCATCATCCAGCACTTGATCGAGCGGTCCGTCGCCACGCGACCGTCCACTCCCACCGGCAACATGGTACATTCCGTCAAGACCGCTAAAGGCGTCAACCGCGTCACGCACGGCTCGATCCGCGGTTGCCGGTTCCATCGCATCTCCTTCTACGATCCGCACCTGCGCGCCAAATTGAGCGACGAGCGACGCTGCCTTTCCGCCATTCCTCCCCACGACGACGACCGAAGCGCCTGCGGAGGCACAGGCTTGCGCGGCGGACAGGCCCAATCCGGATGTGCCGCCAAGGATCACAATGGTCTTGTTTTTGAGACGCGGTTCATTCACGTCGGCTATTCTCGAAGAGGATCCGCGACGGTCAAGCATCCTCGACGGTATTCTGGGCTGCCTGCATATTCTCCGCGGGGCGCGCCAACGGGCGGTGTGTGAGCTACCGTTGAGAGAAAGACCGTGTCTCAGTCCCGTCATCCGCTCGGACGGCGCGTTTCCCGTTCTCGGAATGGGCTGTCGAAAGGACGAATCCATGCGATCTAAAGCCCGCAAGACAAAGTTCATTGACAAGCCGGTTCAGGGACAACTCGTGATACGGGTGCTCTTTTACTGGGTGCTGTGCATGTGGGGGATGTTCTGCCTGTTGGCGGGCGTCCCGATGGTGCTGAGCTGGTTCGTCAATTCTCCCGGAGCGCCGACGGCGGGACAGCTTGTGTTGCAAACCTGGCGGATGTTTTGGCCAGCGTTCTTTGCCTCAGGTCTTGTGTTACCACTGTTGCTGTTGGACGTCTTGCGAGTTAGCCACCGGTTCGCCGGTCCGATGTATCGCTTGCGAAATGCACTCCGCGATGTGGCCGATGGGAAATGCGTCGCGCCGATCAAATTCCGTGAGGGAGACTTCTGGTGCGATATGGCCGACGAGTTCAATCGCGTAGCGGCGCGAGTGCGGGAGCTGGAGCCGGCCAGTACGCAAGGGGAGCGTACGGACGACACAGCAGCGATCACCGCGCACAATCCAGGCTCGGTCGCCCTGTGAACAGAACGCGGTAGCTGAATCGTTTAACCGCAAGCCGCAGGCGAGCGCGTTGGACCTAAATCGACCGCGCCCCAACGCGCTCGCCTGCGGCTTGCGGTTAAACGAAAAGTCCATCGACGGCTACTTAGCGCCCTCTTTCGCCTGACGAAAACGGACTAACTGTTCCTGATAGTGTTTGCTCCGCGAATCGATCTGCAGGCACCTCTCCGCGCAGACGATCGCCTCGTCGAACTTGCCACGACGAAATTGCACTTCACCGAGTGTGTCGATGTACGCCGGGTTGTCGGGGTCGAGCATTATCGCCTGCTCGACGTGCTGGAACGCTTCGTCCAACTCGCGTCCGTTGCGGGCGAAGAGCCAGGCCAGATTGTTGTGCAGCGTGGCACAATTCGGAAAATCCAGGGAGTGCTGCCGCATTGCCAGGTAGCTGCGTTGAAACAACTCCTCGGCCTCCGCGTGTCGATTCGCTTTCTGCAACTCCGGCATCAATTCTTCCGGAAGCTCCAGATTCATTGGCGACACTGCCTGACCGGCCCACACTTGCTCAACCGCCTCGTCCAGCCTCCCGGACTTGAGCAACCCTTTGGCGCGCGTCTTATGGACGAGAAACGGAATCTGCACATATCCGTTGGCGTCAACAAATCCCCACTTGGTGCGCAAACAGCACAGCACCATCGTTTCCCAGCATTCCGCGCCGCGCAGCTCATCCTGCAAGTAGACGGCGTTGCCAATCTGTTTCGCCGCCTCGATCACATTCTGCTCACCCGGCTCGCCAGTTCGCAGCAGGAATTCGAATTGCCGTAACGACTCGTCGCGGTAGCCGCGCTCCTTCAACCCAGCGGCCAAATCTTTACGAGATTCGTCATTGCCCAGAGGAAGCAGTAAGGAAACAGCCACCAGCTTTGCCCCCTCCTCGTTACGACCGGCATTGGCCAGGGCTCGCCCACGAAGATACAGCGGCAGCGGCTTTAGCTTGTCAAACTCGCTCGCGCGACGATACCACTCGGCGGCGTCGGACCAGTGCTTATCGCCAGCATGCAGATCACCGAGTCGCAACGCGTCGGCCGAAGAAAGAGGAGCGGCTTTTTCAAAGAACCGCATCGCCATTTCTCGTTCCCCGTGTAGCAAGCAGGTCTCCGCCAGCCCGTGCCACCACTCGGCGCGTTTGGGTTCGGCAAGCTGCGGCAGCCGTGTTTCTACATCGGCGACCAACCGCTCCAGTTCCGACTTGTCGAATTTTGAACCGCGAAACAACAAACATCGGTCGATTCGCGTTAGCGATTGCACCAGCGATTCCTTCCCAGGCTGCTCGCGAAAGAACTCCCACCAAACCGTCGCCAGGCTGCCGCGATTGGGATACAGCACAGACAGCATCGCAGGACTCCCTTCGCGTTCCAGTACACTGGCGCCAACTTCCACCGCCAGCTCGCGCATGCCAAGTTTCACCGCGGTATCGCCGACCATTCGCCGCCGGATCGTGCCGGTATCGTTCGCTGTCCCACTTTGCATGGTGGCCAGCCACTGCCGCACTTGGTCGCGTTGGCCAAGGAAATAGAGTTGTCGCAGCGCATGCATGGCGATGGCGAAACGCTGGCGCGCCGAGTCATCGGCCGAGACCGTTTCGGTGACAATCTTGTCAAACCACGCGGTGTCGAACCCGTTGGGGTATGCCACTCCGACAATGTCGAATGCTTCGCGGTAGCGCTGCTGTTGGAGCAGGAGCTCAAACGCAAAGGAAGCATGATTTCGTCGGAGGACGTGGACCGCCTCGTCGTACTCTCCATTGAGCATCAACGCTTTACCGACATGCCATTGCTTATCGATCAAGGTCTTTTCTACGTCTTGCCGGCGGGGGTCCAAGTCGGGCAACGCCTTGGCCGCTTCCTCTGCCACGTCGCGCAGCATTCTGGTAAAGCGGTCACATCCCGCCGTATCGCCAGCCAGCCGGTGGTAAGCCGCCGCGAAGCCGAGTGCCTCGGGATCTTTGCCAGCTAATTGCGGTTCTCGTTCAATGCGGGCCTTTAACTGCCGCGCGGCCGCGGGCCAGTCGTGCTGTTCCAACGTCAGCTCCCAAGCCAAATCCACAGCGTTTTCGCGCGCAACCGGCTTGCCCAGCGCCAATTCACCTCGGCCTCCCGATTGCAATCGACGACGTTGCTCCTCCTCCGTCACTCGAGTTTGTGCAGCCTGCTCCGCAAGCCGTCTCGCTTCCGACAGCTCTCCTTTCGCTCGCAACAAATACGCCAGCCGCCGCGCATGTTCCCCCGGATTTTCTGGCGTTGTCGCTTGCGCAAGGCGAGCTAGTTCCTGATCCACACGTCCGCGGTCCACTAGATGCGCCGCCCAATGCCGAATCCAAACATCATTGGTGGCAGCCTCGCGCAGAGTTAGCTCTACAGCGCTTTCGGCGCCAGCCAGCAGGGCGATCTGGATCGACCGCTCAAGACATTGAGACCATTCATCCCGCAGCCGCGGATCCCGTTCGGTACGAATCAGGCCGAGTACGATGCGAGGGCGCAGCGCATTTTCCAGGTTCTTCAGGGCGTACCGTTTCTCGTCAACATTCCCTTGTCGAAATCGCTGCACTTCCCGCAGAATCTCGCGCGGCGTGTCGAAGGCGATTCCTTGCCGCACATTTTCCAGAACGTACGTCGCCCGCGACCGGACTTCAGGATTCTTGTTCTGCGTCGCGCGCTCCAAGGCGGGGATTGCCGCCTCACCGGTGGACCACAACAGTTCGGTAGCCTGCTGTCGCGTGTCGTACTTGCTCGAACCAAGCCGATCCACGGCCGCGTCGAGCTCAACCGTAGACCGGGTCGGCGGCTCACCGGCTACTGTCTGCCCAATCGCCAGGATTACCGCTGCATAAGTCGTGAATAGGTTCACAACATGGAGCTCCTTTCGGATTCGTTTAACCGCAAGCCGAAGGCGTGCGCTTCTTCCGTGGGATGGCTATTGCGATTCAAAGCGCACGCCTTCGGCTTGCGGTTAAACGAATTGGCTTCCAATTCTTAAACTACTGGCTACTTAGGACGTCCACCAAGCCTTTAATTTGCTGTTCTGCAAGCGGCTCGTCCAGTCCGTGGTGGAACTTGGCGAAAACTTCGGTCAAATCGTCGCTCCGATTGTCATGAAAGAGCCGGTCGCGCAAGCTGACACCGCGCAAAGGCGATGGCATAGCCGTACCTGTTTCCCGGCATCATCCGAGTTAAGATAACGCCGTTCGAACGATCCTCAAACAAATCGGAGTCGCCCGATGCTGCGGTCAAGTCTTCGTTGCGTTGGTTGTCTGCTAGGGATCCTGGCTTGCTGGGCCGTCACGGCGGCTGCGGCGGAGTTGCAGTATCCACTCTCAATTGCCGTCTCCGATTCCGGAACGATTTACTTGGCCGACCGGGACTTGCCGGGAGTATGGAAGCTGGAGGGGGAGAAATTGACCCTCTTTTTTGCCGGCTCTCGCAAGTTCCGCACGCCGCTGAACGCGATCCGGTGTATGGCGCTCGATGGCGACGGAAAGCTGTTGGCGGGTGACAGTTCGACCCGGGACGTCTACCGCTTCGACGACGCGGGAAAGCCGATCGGTCTGACTCAGAAACCAGCGGCCGCCGCCGCTCCCGCAACCGACAAGCCAGCTGAGCCAAAGCCGGAAGAGAAAGCGGCCCCAGCAAAACCTGCCGAAGAAAAGAAAGCGGACGAAAAGAAAGCGGAAGGAAAACAGGACTCGCCTGCGACCGACGTGAAGAAGGCGGGTCCCTCCCAGCCCGCTGAAGCCGAGAAAAAAGCCGGTGATGCGTCGCGCACTCCTCCGCAGCGCCCGATGTTCGTGTTTGGCGACATTGGCATTCCGATGGACATCGCCGTGGACAAAGCCGGCGATCTGTTTATTTCGGATTTGGAAATCCATCGCATTGTCAAAGTGGCCAAGCAAGGTGGCACCGCTCATGAGTTCGTGCAAGTCCAGGCTCCGCGCGGATTATGCATGGACTCGGACGAGAACCTATGGGTCATATCGGGTCGCAAACTTGTCAAAGTATCGCCGGCCGGAGAGAAGACCACCATTGTCGAGGACGGCACCTTTAACTTCCCCCATACCGTTGCGGTCGCCGCGGATAAGACTGCCTACGTTTGTGACGGCTATGAAAAGTGCATTTGGAAAGTTCCGCCCGGCGGCAAGCCGGAGAAACTAGTCAGCGGCGAGCCGCTCGTGAATCCGGTCGGCATGCGGCTCGTCGCGGACAAACTCTACGTCGTCGATCCGCGCGCGAAGGCGGTCTTTCAGATCACACTCGACGGCAAATTAACCACGCTACCGATGAAGCCCTAATCTACATCGTGGACGGCTACAGCAGGGTCATTCCAGCGAATCTCTTCGCGATTGGCAACGCTAACTGGGTTTGAGAATTCGGTAGCCGGAGAAACGGAACACCAAGGCCGAAATGAGCGCTGCTGCGCTCGCGCCCAATTGCATTGCTATGACCAGTTCGCCGGCGGATGGATAATAGCGGCGTAGACCAAGGAAGCTCGTGAGCCAAATCAAGCCGTAATCCATCGCTACCCAACCGATCCCGGCTCCGAGGATCGCAAGCTTGCTGCGTCCACCGGAGGCCAACGTAAGCCAAGGGATCATCATGGTGGGGAGAACGATAAGCACCATGAGAATGACGAAAGGGGAAGTTCGAACCATTCGTTCAAGTGACTTCCACCACCCTGCAGTAAACTCCGTCGGAAGTCCGTGTGGGAAGTTGAAACGGCAAAACGCCGTGAAGCAGGCGGCGAATGTGATCAATGCCAAGAGTAGTCTCAGGCTAAACTGAGGCGGCCGGAACGCAGACACTCCGAACCCTGCCGGACGCTCGCCGGGGACGCCAATCCGCCATCCCGAGAATCGCCGAATCAACCAAAAGCCAGCCGCGAGCAGTGAAAACAGGAGTAATGTACTTACAATCGGGATAAGTGGAGGCTCACGACTGCCGCGCCACCATCCCCTGCTAAGCACTGCACTTTTAAGTATCACGCAAACTACAGCAGTGATCGCAAAGCGTCGACAGAAATCTCCCGGACCGAGGCCCGCCCACATCGAATAGAGAATCAGCGGGAGAACAAAAGTTGCACCGGAAGCAACTAACACCATGAAGTCCGGGTCCAGAAGTCCGGGTAGTGACCACTGTCCCGACCTTACACCATTCGGCGTGCAAGCTGCGGCAAATGCCACATGGCCCACCAGTAAGATGCCAAAGACGAACCCACAATGTGTTGAACTCCGTACTGCAATTGCATCGGCACTTTGAGTTATCTCAACCACGTTCCTTACCCGGATCGTCTTGGTTTCGATGTCGTCAACCGGCCACAGATCGGACCAACTCGTGCGGGACGCACTTCTTAAACTCGGTCATCTCGAACTGCCCGCCGACGATTAATGGAGTTCGCTGGTGAATGCTGTCCGGTTGGATATTACCTGAAACAGAATGGCAAGAATGGCGAGATTGGTCCCGTCGTACTTGAGCGAGAACTCAAGATGATCCCCGAGCGAGTCTCCAGGCCAGTACTTGGAAGTATAAAACTCTTCGGTAATACCTGAGGTCGTTTCGATTCGGTGGGGACCGCCGGTGGCGACGAATGAGCGGTGCCAGTTTTGGACTACAGCCAGCTCATATCGGGCGATCAGCGCCTCGTAGCCCGCTGGCCGCGCCCGTGTCAAATCCAGATCGTGTTCGCTCATGGGATCATCCAGAAAAGCGATTACCTGCTGAGAATTATCATTACGAACATGGCTCTATCAAGAAAAACGATTTTTGGCAGTAATTTAATCGCAAGTCAATCCAGTAAATCGCTTGAGAATGGAATTGTGGTTACAAAAAGGCCATTTCTAGGAAATACGATTCGAACAGTGCCCAAGGCGAACTGCAGCGGTTGGTTACGCGTCGCTCACGAAATCAGATGCAGTCCACGACCGCTGCATTTCCGACATCGGAGCCTGAACAAACGATACATCCCTCTTCGGATCGATTCGGACAGCCGTCTCACACTTGATCGTTTCCGCCGTCGGCTCCCCACGTTCCAAAATGAGTGGTTTTTCAGGACAGTACCGTTTCGCTATCAGCCGGTTCACAGCAAAGAGCTAGTCATTGTCGCAGAAGCAGCTATGTTTATTATCGGAGGGTGCAGCTGCATGATCGACCCGACGACAAAAGATAGAATAACTGTCTCGACGGACGGAGATGCCGGTCCGTACGTCATGGTGCCACTGGACCAGCTCAACGTGGTGACGGCGTTGCTTCGGGACAAACAAGTCTCGTTTTGGGTCGACTCTGACGCCATCTCTCTCGACGGGAAACCTGAAATCGCCATCATTAACTTCGGTCGCGGTGCAAACGTCGTGCAGATTCAACAGCTGTTGGATCAGGCGAACTGAGTTATGAAGGAGATCCTAGGTGGCACTTCGGGATGGTATCGCGTTATCTCGCGATCAAACTTTGTCAGTTTTGAACGATGCGCACGACTATTTCACCTACACGAAAGGTGCATGGCGAATGCTCCAGGTGGCCGTGCATCGTAAGAAAATAAAGTTCTCACTACGAAACCGGTCAACCAACTCCATAGTCACCGAAAGCGACCTGTTGGCACGTGCTCAGCGCTATGTCGCTCAGGAACACGTTCTCGCGACATTCCAGCAATTCGTTTCGATCTTTGAAAGTTTCCTATTCGACGTACTGCGCCAGTGGCTCTTGGCTTATCCGGGGTCGCTATCGTCCCGCCAGCTCAGTGGCAAGGAGATTCTTAATCTCCCGGATAAGGTTGCAATCGTTGATGCACTCATCGAAAAGGAACTGAAGGACGTTTTTTACGATCGTCCTGCCAACTGGTTCGAGTATCTGAAAGACCGCGTCGGCCTCACAACACCTACCGACGCGGACGCACAACAATTTGCGGAGGTGAAGGCGACTCGCGATGTGCTGGTACATGGTCATGGAGTAGCCAACCGCTTCTACGTTGACAAGGCTGGAAAGGCTGCACGCGCCCAAATTGGTGAGCCACTTGATGTCGCCGAACCATACCACCAAGCAAGCTGGGAACTTATCTGCAAACTTGTGCGCGAAATTGGCACCGAGATGGCCAAGAAGCTGTGATTCCACCGCCGCCTTGGTCCGGGACGCTATGAAGCGACATCGCACGTCCCGGAATACGGTCGATTAATCGGACTCAGCGGTCCGCTTGCCGGACATCGACGCACAGTCTATCCGATGATGGGTTTCAGTCGGCGAGCTGAGTGATCCGTCCTTCTTCGTCAAAACGAAACGTACCAATCTCGCGGTACGCCCACTCGAGGTCGCTGACAATCAAATCAGGAGTACCAAAGCGAGCTTGCACGTCGAGTTTTGTCGATTTGCCAACCTTCATCACGTATCCCCAATGGTCCGTGTCGCTTGGAATTCTGGTCTCAAATGGTAGTTTCAGCACCATTCCAAAACACCATAGGTAGTAAGCGCGTAAACCGTGCACGTCGGTCCCGACAACCAGCGGGAGGCTCGACGTGGTGTTTACTCCATAGACCCGCGCGCGTCCACGAGGACTTTGACCACCCCAATACACGTGATTCTCAACATCCGTCAAGCCACGAGACTGAGTCGGTCCCCAACACGCCAAGTAAGCGCAAAACGCACCCGCGAATACCAGCATCAAACGCAGGGACAACTTGGGCCATCGCCGCTTCATCTCGGCATCCTCAGTTCAGGCTCCCGTTCGCCTCAGTATACTGAGTGAGACTAAGCCGACGCACCAAATCTGTCATGGCGCACTCCGGATCGACTCGTGCGGGACGCACTTCTTGAACTCGGCCATCTCGAACTGACCGCCGACGATTAAGGGAGTTCGCTGGTGAATGCTGTCCGGTTGGATATCGAGGATCCGGCCGTGTCCGTTGGTGGCTATTCCACCCGCTTGTTCGATCAAAAAGGCAATCGGATTGGCTTCGTACGATAGGCGGAGTTTCCCTTGTGGGTGATCTGCAGTCGCAGGATAGAGGAACACACCCCCCTTGATCAGAGTTCGATGGATGTCGGCGACCATCGAGCCGACATACCGGGTGGCGTATTTCTTCCCGTACGCACCTGATCGGAGATTGTCGATGTACGTGCCGTATCCAGGTGGAAACGTCGAGAGATAGGCTTCATTACACGAATAGTATTTTCCCTGCTTGGGCATGCGAATATTTGGATGACTAAGCAAGTAGGCGCCGACGGAAGGATCGAGCGTGAAGCCATGTACGCCGTTGCCCACGCTGTAAACCAGAATCGTCGACGACCCATATACCACATAGCCCGCCGCGATCTGTCGGGTTCCCGGCTGCAAGACCCAGCGCTCCGGATCCTCGCACGACGCATCGTCCGGTCGGCGCAGTACGGCGAAGGTCGTTCCGACGCTGATGTTCACGTCGATATTCGATGAACCGTCGAGCGGATCGAAGACAACGCAGTAATTGGCCTGCGGCGAACAGTGCGCCAAGAGATGCGGCTCTTCATTCTCTTCCGAGGCCAGCACGCCAATGCTCTCCCGAGCACTCAGACAATGCATCAAGGCCTGATTGGCATACACATCGAGCTTCTGCTGGACTTCGCCTTGAATGTTGACATCGCCGGCATCGCCCAGAATGTCGCCCAGACCCGCCCGCCGCACCCGCGCCTCGATCATCTTCGTGGCCAGCGTGATTCCCGACAGCAGCCACGAAAACTCCCCCGACGAACCGGGAAATCGTTTTTGTTCTTGCAGAATATGTTGCTGCACCGTGGTGATCATGGCCAACCCAACCATTCGATCCCTTGTTTCGTCGCGCGAAGTCGTTTGGCGCGGATACTAGAGCCGGGGCCTTCTTCGTAGTAGACGATTAACACGCTCCCGTCGCGAAGATTGACCATGGAGGGATAGGCACCGATGACTTCGTCCACCGCGACATTCGCGCTCCAAGTGCGGCATTCATCCAAGCTGTAGTGCAGGCTCGTACCGGGGAGGCGGTGAGCCAGCAAAAGGATGTCATCTTTGGTTCGCAGAAAATACGGGCAATGCGCGGGGAAGCCGATCGGTTGTGATACCGTCCAAGTCGCTCCCCGATCGGTCGACTTGGCAAAGCAGGCGTGGGCACGAAGCGCCGCATAAAGCGAACCATCCTTCAGCTCGACCAGATCCGTTTCTGCGTCCAGCCGAAAGCCACCGTTGTCGATATCGACTTCCTTTTGCCAGGTCTGGCCGCCGTCGTCGCTGAAGATCACCGCACCATGTGCCGACTTGTCGGTCTCCTTGTAGAGCCCCAAAATCAGTCGGCCATTTGACAGTTCACGAATCGGCGAGCTGCAATAATACTGCTGAGAAATCTGACGTGGTGTGGACCATGTCTTGCCTAGATCGTCCGACGTGACGATCCAAGTGCCAAGTCCTTCCCACGGTGGCTCGGCCGCGGCCTTTGAGCGGAGCGAAAAGAAATTGCAGATCAGCTGGCCACTTTTCAGCTGCACGATGGACGGATCACGATCGTCGTCGGGAGTGTCGACAAGAGTCTGGACCGCAGACCAAGTCCGTCCTTCGTCGCTTGAAGTGCAATAGACAACTCGTCCGCCGCGCGGCAGTTGTTCATTGGGCAGCGCGACGTGCCCGTAGCCCGCATAGAACGCAACCATCAAGCGTCCGTCGCTCAACCGGCAAACGTCGGGAAAGGCTTCGTAGGCTCCGGCGCCAGCGTCCTCGCAGACCGTGAGGTAATTCGGCGGCGGGAAAGTCAGATCGCGGTCCGGCGGCAATGGCGTCCCCTCGACGACGATGTCTTTGACGTGCACCAATCCCTGGCTGCCGTAGAATCCGACGCGTCCGCGGGCGAGCCGGCTGTCTTGCGCCTCGTACAACATCTTGCCATTGAGCGATACTCGTAGCGTTGTTCCGCGGCATTCGACTCGCCCCTCGTGCCATTGGCCGGCAGACTTGTCCAGCCCACTAGCTCGCTTGATTTCGTTCCAACCGTTGTCGGTGCTGTGTCGCACCAGGATCGCCTGGCCGCGATCGAAATGGACGTAATAATAGGTGCGTCCGTCGACCGCTCGGACGATAAACCCGCAAGCCAATACCCCCTCCGCCTGAGGTTCGACGAGAAACTTCGCCGTCATGGTCACGTCCGAAAATTCATGCGGCAGAAAGAACCCAGCCGTCAGTTGCCGACGACCGTCGAGTACCAGCTTACCGTCGGCCAGCTTGGCAATCTTGTCGGTAAACGCCCACTGTTTCGCGGCATGGGGTGACGCAAGGTCAATTCGCAATTCCTCGGCATTCGCGAATCCAAGGAAGGCGATCACGAGCCAAGCGATACATTCTGAGGTCCGAAGTGCTTTTCGTGGAAGATTCATCGCAGCCAGCCATTGTCTCGAAGAAGCGGATACTTGCGCGCTAAGCGTGAGCATGTTACTGCACACAGCTGGTGAATGTGAGATTCTTGGTCAAAAAACAAGTCTCACGCCAAGACGCAAAGGCGCAAAGAAGAAGACGGACGGAGGGATGGAGGGATGGAGGGATGGAGGGATGGAGGGATGGAGGGACGGAGGGACGGAGGGACGGGAGCGGGGAAGAGTAAAGGAAGCAGGGTTGGTTTTTCCGCGGGCGGTGTTTCCTATCGCTCAATCTGTCCATCTCTCTGTCCCGCCATCCCTCCGTCTCCCTGTCCCTTGAATCGGTGGCACGCCAAGTGGCCATACCGAGAGCACTTATGCCGTCTGAAGCGAATGTAGGAGCTGCCGGCATTGTCTCGTCTCGGCAGGACCTACCAATTGGCTGAAGAATTCCCAGTTTCTGTCTATCCTGAAGGCTGTAGCTGTTCACGTTTCCATCTCGTGAGATCCAGGCCATGAATCGTCGTTCCAGACTTTATTCTTCGTTGCGACGTTTGCTGAACCGTTTTGGCAAGTCCCACCGCCGACGTAAGCACAACCGAAATGCAGTGCGTTGCTTTGAATCGCTGGAAATGCGGTTGGCATTGGCGGGAATTAACGGCCCGCATGCCGCCGATCCAGCCTACAACCCGCTGCAGACTTTTCATATCCACGCTGGATTGACCATCTACGTCAACAGTCAAAAAGTCACGGTCCCAATTTTCACGCCAGATCCGGAAAATATTCACACGCACGATACGAGTGGGGCCATTCATATCCATCCGTTCACGCAACAGACCACTTTCGTCACGCTGGACGACATTTTTGAAGCTTGGCGAACCGCGATCGATTCGGGGAACAATCCGGATGCAATACTCACGTCCACCAACTTGATGAACAATCAGGTCGACACTGAGCACACCTTGAGAATGTTCGTCAACGGCGTCGAGACCGAGGCCTTCGAGAACTATCAAATCCATGACAAAGACCAGATCCTGCTTGTCTATGGCTCGAATCCAGTTGTCTCACTTGCCACCAGCCAGGGTCCGATTCCAGTCGAATTATTTGAAGACGTCACTCCCGGCACGGTCAATAACTTTCTGACGTACGTCAACAGTGGTGCCTACGACGGATCGATTTTTCATCGATACATGCCCGGATTTGTACTTCAAGGTGGAGGCTTTGAAACCGCCACTCCGACTTTCACATCGGCGAGTCAGCTCACGAGTATTCCCACCAATGCGGCGATCGCCAATGAATTCGACGATTGGTCATTAACCTCGGGCACGGGAGCCGTGGTGACGCAAGGGAATACGGTGATTTCGCTGGGTGCCAATGCGAATCTCAGCGGCGTTGTTGCCGGCAACCGTATTCGCCTGAATGGCCGCACCGACGGTCTGCAGACGGGTTCCAACATGTTCGACATCGTCGCGGTCAACGATGCCGCGAACACCGTCACGGTCAGCCAGGCGCCAAGTGGAGCGTCAACCAGCAACGTGGCCTGGACCATCTTTCCACGCGTCAACATCCTGAACACGATTGCGATGGCCAAGCAGGGTAATGATCCCAACAGCGCCACAAATCAGTTCTTCGTTAACCTGGTCAACAACGACGCGAATCTGGACCTGCAGAACGGAGGCTTTACCGTCTTTGCTCGCGTGTTTGACGTCGCCCTGGCTCAAACCACCGACTCGACGACACCCGCGAATCAACTGTTGAATGGTTCCTATACGAGCTTCGTCACCAACTTGACGAAAACGAACGCCGGCGGAGCCTTCACGGACCTGCCGCTGGCGACCGGTTCACAGCTCGTCACACTCCAATCGGTGACTGGAGACGGCGAAGTGATAGGCATCGTGTACAACGATTCCGACGGCAATGGTACTCGAGGCAGCGGCGAAGTCGGGCGATCGGGCGTAACGGTTTACAGTGACGCCAACAACAATCAGCAGCGCGATTCCAACGAAGAAGCGACCACCACGAACGCCAGCGGCAATTACACCCTGCGACTTGCTCCGGGGCAGCACACGATTCGCATGGTACCCGTCAATTCCACGACGCAATCGACTCCTCAGAACGGGTACGCTGTTACTGTCCAAGTCGGTCGCGACATACTAGCTCGGGACTTCGGTCTGGTGACACTGGTTGCTCCGACCAGCATCGACCTGGTAGCCGCCACGGACAGTGGGACGAGCAGCACCGACAACGTTACCAGCTTCAACAATTCCAACAGCCAAAAAGCGCCGCAATTCCAAGTCAGCGGAGTTCTGTCGGGCGCCATCATTCAGGTGCTTTCCGACGGCGTCGTGATTGGTCAGACGACCGTGCCCGCCGGTGGCAATGGCACGGTTAACGTGACGGCCAATGGTTTGACCACCATCTTGGATGGGACCCATATCCTTTCTGCTGCTCAGACCTTGAGTGGCAGTACTGGAACGATGGCAGCGGCGAGCGGTCTGTCCGTCCGGGTGGATACGACCGGTCCGCAATTCACCTCAACCGCGCCACTGACGGCCAACACCGGTGTCCCGCTCAGCTATAACGCCGAGACGAACGAGGAATCTATCGGTGTTACGTACACCCTACAAAGCGCGCCCACCGGGGCGTCGATCAATGCGACAACCGGATTGGTCAGCTGGACCCCCACGGCCGCGCAGCTGGGCGCCGCCCAATTCACCATCGTCGCCACGGACTTAGCCGGAAATGCGAACAATCAAGTGGTTTCGCTCAACGTGACCAAGCCGCCGCAGGTTCGCGTGCGCCTGGCTGCAATGGATCTGAACGGCAATCCAATCACGGCGATCAACGTCGGCGATAACTTTCAGTTGCGAGCCTTTGTGTCCGATTTGCGGTCTCAACCTTCGGGTGTGTCTGCCGTCTATGAAGACATTACCTGGAACGGCAGTGTGGCGTCCGTGGTTTCCGGGTCTTTGGTCTACGGCAGCAATTACACCCAGAGCAAGTCGGGGACAATCACCGCCGGGTTGCTCGACGAGATCGGAGCATCGAACGGTTCCACGACCGTGCTGGGTGGCGGTGATTTTCTGCTATTCCAAGTCAATCTCCACGCGGATGCCGCAGGCTCACTGGCCTTTGTAGGAAATGCTCCCGATGTCACGCCGGCCCATAACGTCACGCTGTTCGGTGGCACGGGAGCCGTTCCGCTCGATGAAATTGATTTTGGCCAGACAACGGCGATTCAGGTCCGTCAGGTGGTCCCGAGCAGTCTCGCCGGGTTCGTCTACGTGGACACCAACAACAACGGTACGAAAGACACCGGCGAACAACCGATTGCGAGCGTCACCATCACGCTCACGGGTACCGATTCGTTTGGCGCAGCGGTGTCGCGCACTGTCACCTCTGGGACCGACGGATCGTACAAGTTCGAGAACCTCAACCCCGGTAGCTACAAGCTCAAGGAAACGCAGCCGACCGGGCAGATCAACAACCTGCCCATCCTAGAGGGCAAGGACACGATCGGCTCGCAAGGGGGCACGGTATCGGCCAACGACGAGCTGTCGATCACTTTGGCCGAAGGAATCAACGGCACGAACAACAACTTTGCGGAACTCGTCGGGCAGACCTTGGGCGGCACGGTCGGAATCGACGAATCACCTAACGCCGGGAATAACGATTCGGGAGCGCCGGCACTCGCCTTCGCCGGCGTTCAGATCAGTCTCTACGCAGCCGATAGCCAGAATCATCCGGTCGGAAGTCCGCTGCAGACGACCCAGATCAATCCGGATGGCAGGTTTGCGTTTGCCGGATTGCCGACGGGAACGTACGTAACCAATGTTGCGACGCCAGTCTTTCTGACTGGGGTAACTCAAAATCAGGTGATTCAGGTCGGGACCAGTACGACTCAAACTCAGGTCATGGTTCCAGCTGTCCGGCAAGCTCGCTATATCAGCTACCGTGACTTCATGAACTCGTCGGCCAAGCGCGGAGTCTTTGCCGCAGTGGCCCCTGGCGCGGCGGAAAGTGTCTGGACCGCGTTCGACTCGAGTTGGAACGGCTTCAGTGATCTATCAGTCACTTTGACGAGCGACGGCAGTCGTCTCCGTATCGATGCGACGACGACCAGCGGCGCGGTTTTGTTCGATGAAGTCGCGGTGACCGATCCGCGCGTCCGTGTTGTCGCTCAGGAAGGGACGACGAAACTCTACCGTTTGTCCGGCAACCCCACCGACTACACCCTGCGATCGAGCTCCTCTTCGT
>CAZFLF010000019.1:0-17888 GCA_964519825.1 uncultured Pirellulaceae bacterium
GATATCCAGTTTCGCGAAATCAATGCCCGCCTGCTGCTTTCGACCCAAGATCAGGCCGGCTTTGAAACGCTCCCCATCGCGCGAATTAAACGGGCCGGCGAGGGGGAAGCGACGCCGCGTATCGACGACGACTATTTCCCACCGGTACTGAACGTACAGTCCTGGGTGCCGCTGGGGTTAGGTGTCGTGCGGGCGATTTACGACATTATCGGCGAAAAGATGACGGTGCTCGCCGACCGCGTAGTGAATCGGGGTGTAACGCTGGCTAGCCAGGAGCCGGGTGACCTCGAAGACCTCATGATGCTCATGCAACTGAATCGGGCGTATGGTTCGCTGGGGTGCCTGGCCTTCGCCACGGGGGTGCATCCCTTCGTGGCCTACACGGAACTGTGTCGAATCGTGGGGGAATTATCGATTTTCGACGAGACCCGGCGTGCTCCGCAGGTTCCGCGGTACGATCACGACGATTTGGCTCGGATCTTCAAATGGGCCAAGGTTCAGATCGAGCGATTACTCGGTTCGCGGCGGCGCCTGGAATTCGAGCAACGGTTTTTTCTGGGTACGGATCGCGGCATGCAAGTGGAAATCGAGCCGAAATGGTTACAGGCCGGTTGGAACTGGTACGTGGGTGTGAACGGTGCCGGCGTCTCGGAGCGCGAGATTCGCGATTTGCTCCGTTCCGGCAATCTGGACTGGAAAATGGGGAGCGCTCAGCAGGTCGATCTGATTTTCCGTCACGGTATTCCGGGCGTGACCATTGTGGACTTGCCGCAGGCGCCGCGGGCCTTGCCGACGCGCCAAGGTTGGGTGTTCTATGAAGTCCGTCGCGACAACGCGGCGTGGAAAGACGTTCTTGCGGCCCAGAACCTGGCGATTCGCTTCAAGGAAGAGCTCATCAGCAATCTGGCCACACTGAAAGGCCAGCGCAAGCTGGAAGTTTCCGCTCAAGGAAAGCGGAGCGTACTGGAATTTGCCCTCTTTGCCGTACCGACGTCCACCGCATGACGCCCAACTTTGCCGCCGCCGTCGACCCGATTTTTTTGCATGTGCTCGGTCTGCTGGAGCGGATTGGTCAGAGCGATGCTCCCAATCCAACCGACGAGCGCGCGGTCATCAATAATTGGATTCGGCATGCCGAAGCGCAACTCGGTCAAAAGCAGGACTGGGAACTCGCCAAATACGCACTCGTCGCCTGGATCGATGATGTCTTGATCGAGGCACCGTGGGCTGGCAAGGCGTGGTGGAAGGAGAACGCGCTCGAGGTGGAGGTCTTCAACACGCGTGACCGAGCGACCTTGTTCTATGCTCGGTCTCAAGAGGCAGGCAAGATGACTCGGCGCGATGCGCTGGAAGTATTTTACGTGTGTGTTGTGCTGGGATTTCGCGGTCTGTATCGCGACAATGCCGCCGCGTTTCTCGCGGATCAGCTCGGTTTGCCGCCGAACTTGGACGCGTGGGCGAGTCAAACCTCGAAGTCGATTCAACTCGGCCAAGGCCGTCCGTCGATCACCGAGTCTCCTCGTCCCGGCTCAGGCGCACCGCCGCTCGACGGAAAGTATTTGCTGATCGGCACGGCGCTGCTGGGAGTGGCCTTGGCCGCGGTCGCGGCGGTGATGTGGTTGGTATTGTTTGTTACCGCGGAGGCTTCGACTTGAAACATTTTGTGCCAAGTCGCGACGGCGCTTGTTTCAGTTCGGTCTGCTAGAAAACAAGGCAAAGGACCGCCAGGTGAATTTCTTTTCTCAGTTCTTTCGGTTCATTACCACGCCGGTGCGATGGCTGCTGTCGCTGCCAATGTGGGTGATTTCGTCACCGCAGCGGGTTTGGGGACTGTCGTTGCCAGCCCGGGCCGCCGTGCTGGTGTTTCTAGTCCTGCTGGTCTGCACGCTCGGTGCGGTGGGCGCCATTCTGTGGACAAAAGAGGCCGCGGACATTCGCAATTACTTTTACAACCCGACGTTTCCAGTCGTGCTCGTGCTCGTCTTTGTGATTCCGATTGTCGTGTACTATTGGCTGAAGCTGTGGCTGGAAGGGGATGTGTCGCGGTTTCCGGATATCGACGCCGCGTGGAAAGAGGGTTGGTCGGCGCTCGCGGAAAGTGGCTTTGATGCGGCGTCTCTGCCGATTTTCCTAGTGATCGGTGCTGCTGACGAAAGGTTGGCCAAGTCGCTCTTCAAGGCCACGGCGTTCGAGTTGGTGGTCCGTGACATGCCAGCCGGATTGGCGCCGCTGCGATTCTATGCCGATGACAAAGCCATCTACATCGTGTGCATCGACACGGGGCGATTGGGCAAGCTGCATCATCTTGCGCGCGCCGGCGGCGGCGGTAAGCCTCAGAGTGGCGACGTGCGCGGGACCATGGAACCGTCTGGCGGTGTGCGTGGCACGATGATCGCCGGGGGGGGTGACGTGCGCGGGACTGCTTTGGCCACGGCGTCGGTTGGAGCAGACGGTGACAACGATAACCAATCGATTCGCGGCACGCTCGTTCCGGGCGGCGGAGGCGGCGCAGCGAGTCGCGGGGGAGGCCCGGCCGCGCCGGCGGCTGGTCAAGGATCGAGTTTGTTGTCGCGACGCGATGCGGATCTCGAGACCGAACGCCTGCATTATGTGTGCGAACTGGTACGGAGAATCCGGCGACCCGTCTGTCCCATCAACGGCGTTCTCGTGCTGCTGCCGCTGGATATCGTGCAACAGGTCATGGTTGCCAAAGACATCCCGAGCGCGATCAAGAGTGACCTCGATACAATTCGCCATGCGACGCAGTTGCGCTGTCCGGTCACCATGTTAGTAACAGGCATGGAACAGGAGGGGGGCTTTGGCGAGCTGGTTCGGCGGGTCGGGACGAGCAAAGCCAAGACAAACCGCTTTGGGAAAGGGTTCGACGTCTGGAATCCGCCGACCTCGGAGAACATCGATGCCTTTTCGTCCCACGCCTGCGGCGCGTTTGAGGATTGGGTCTACAATCTGTTCCGCGAACGAGACGGGCTGGTAAAGCCCGGCAACGCAAAGCTGTACATGTTGCTATGCAAAATTCGCAGCGAGGTGCGGGGCCGGTTGCGGGGCATTCTGTTGCACGGCATCAGCATTGACGCCAATGATAAGGATCCCGCCGAGCCACCGCCGTTATTCAATGGCTGCTATTTTGCGGCTACGGGCGACACCGATGACCGGCAGGCGTTCGTGCGGAACGTGTTCGAAAAAATGATCGACCAGGAAGAAGAGTTGGAATGGACACCGGACGCGTGGCGCGAAAATGATCGCCATCACGCTCTGGCTCAACTCGGCATGGTTGTGGACGGCGCATTGATCCTGGGGCTAATTGGGATGTTCGTGGTGAAGTACTGGTGGAAAGTTGGGGTTTGAATTCGGGTGCTGTGGCCGCGTCTCTCCGAGACGCCTGGCCCATGCAGTAAGCATTGCCTGGCAGGCAAGGGCCGCGCGTCTCGGAGAGACGCGGCCACAGCTGAAAACTCGAAATGAGCGCGAGGCCTCCTTATGTCGTCCGGATTTCAGTCCAGTGGTTCCAATGACCAACCCGCGCGCGAGACGGATAAACCGTCGGACGCTGAGTCGAGAACCGACAATCAAGAGCTGTTGGACCAAGTCCTGCAGGTCACTTTGTCACTTGGCGGAGGAGACGAACCGCTTAGTCCGGAAGAACTGCGGACGCTGACCGCCGTCGCTCGTCGGCGCGGTGGGGAGCCGTTGTCGGTCGAGACCGTAACCGAACTGGTCCAAACGGTCCTGCGATTGCGGTTCCGTACGCTGGCGGACTCGCGGAGCCAATGGGAGCGAATGACGCGACAGATCGCGGAAACCATGTTTGACGATCCTCAGACGCTGTTGCGGCTGCGTTCGCTGTGGAAGCTGTTATGTGAGGCGGCACAATGAGCGATGATCCCAAAACGCCGCAGCAGTTGATCGCGGATGGCCAAGCACTTGTCCGCTCGCTCGCTCTCGGTGTGGCCCGCAGCATCCCCATGACTGTCGATTTGGACGATTTGATCGCATATGGGCAGGTTGGACTTGCCGAGGCGGCCCGTGAGTTCGATCCGAAGCACGGCGCGCAGTTCACGACATTTGCCTACTATCGCGTGCGGGGAGCGATTTACGACGGTGTCTCGAAGATGAGTTGGACTAGCCGGGCGCGTTACAAACGGTACCGGTACGAACGCATGGCCAACGAAGCTCTATTGTCCGAAAGCGAACCGTTGGACGAACGCGCGACACTGGAACAGCAAGCACGGTGGCTCCGCAACGTGTCGGAAAAGCTGGCGGTGGTGTATCTTGCGTCGGGTGGCGACGACGACCGGGGTGGTATTCGTGATTCCTTGCTAGTGGACCCCCGCGCGTCACCATCGGCAATGGTGGCAGGACGGGAAATCTCGGAAAAACTCCGTCAAATCATCGATCAGCTACCGCCCGCCGAACAACGGCTGATTCGGTCGATATATTTCGAGGGAGCCACACTCCAGGAAGCGGCCGACTCGCTGGGAATCAGTAAGTCGTGGGCCAGTCGCATGCACGCGAAAGTCCTGGAACAGCTCGCCCGCACGCTGCGCCGGATTGGCGCGGATTGATTCCCCAGTGAATCGCCGCACCGGCGTAGTCGCACTCGGAACTCTTCTGGCGATCAGAGAGGCCGAGCGATGGGAACACAAATCTGACTCGACGGGGTTAGTATGGCGACACCTGATATTCTGGACTTTGACAAACTGCTGCGACCAATTTCCGAGGGACAGCCGGCCGGGTCGGAGTTGAAAGAAGATGACCGGACGCGCGCGGTATACCAGGCGGTCAAAGACGCTCGCGAAACAGCCCGCGCTGCGGAGAAGAAGCTGTATCAAGCCGCCTGGCTCGACGAAGGTGATACGTCCGCTCTGCAGCGTCCCGATTGGGCGAAAGTCCACTCACTGGCATCCGACGTCCTGGCACAGCACTCAAAGGATTTGTGGGTTGCGTCTTGGTTTATCGAGGCCCTGGCGCGGCTGCACGGTTTCGCGGGCCTACGCGACGGATTCCGGCTCACGCGTGAACTCGTCGAACGTTTTTGGGACGGCATTCATCCTCGTCCCGACGAGGAAGGTTATGCCACGACCGTCGCGCAGCTCGTCGGATTGAACGGGGACGACAGCGAGGGAGCGCTGGTTGCTCCAATCGATCACATTCCCATCACTGCCGCCGGCGCGGTCCGGGCACTGTCGAGCGCCGATTACAAACACGCACTCGAACTCGACAAACTTGATCCAGAGCGACGTGCCCAGCGCATTGAACGCGGCGCCGTCTCGCTGGAGGTGTGCGAAAAAGCGGTCCGTGATTCGTCGGCCGACTTCTTCCGAAGCCTCCTCGATGACCTTCAGCAGGCCATTGACGAATTCTTTCGACTAGGCGAGGCACTCGAATCGCGTTGTGGGAACTCTCCGGACGGTTATCCGACGGCTCCGCCAACGTCCGCAATCCGCGGTGCGTTGACCGACGTACGAGACCGAGTGCAAAACCTGTCACGGGACCTCCTAGGAGTGGAGCTGGGCAGCGAGCAGTCTGGGACCGACGCGGCGGGTGCTTCGGACGGCGGCTCTTCGGCCTCAGGTGGCGGAAGAAAGGGAATGAACCGCGACGAAGCATTTCGACAGCTGTTGCAAGTCGCGGACTTCTTTCGACGCACCGAACCCCATTCGCCAGTGTCCTACGCGCTTGAGCAGGCGGTGCGCTGGGGCAGAATGGCGCTTCCCGAGTTGCTGAGCGAGCTGATCTCCGATCCCAATGCCCGCGACAATCTCTTCAAACTGGTCGGGCTGCCAAATAAGGAATCGCCGTAAGTGGTCGCGTCTCTCCGAGACGCGCACCCCCGCGCTAAGTGCCCACGACATTTTTCGACTCGTCGGCTTAACGTCGAATCGTAATCGATGAGCCTTGCGTCAGGATGCCGTAGACGTCCGTCGCATCGAGCGGGCTGAGGCTAATGCAACCCATTGTCCCGGCATCGCCACGCTCGGGGCTGCCGTGTATCGCCAGCTCTTTGTCGAGGCCGATCCAGACCCGGCCGAACGGATTCTGGGGATCGTTGGCGGCCATTTTCTGGCCAGATCCCGCAAAGTAATCGCGCCCCGGTTGCTTCTCCAGCACACGATACTCGCCAGGTTGCGGCTCGGGATCCTGTCCCACGCTGATCGGGAAACGGCCGGCGTAGAGCAGTCCAGCAAACAGCGTCAACTCTTTCCTTTGCAAATCAACATCGGCGCGGAACGGACCGCGCACTAGCTTCAGCTTTGTACCGGGAACCAACAGATCCGGGTTCTCGATGCCGTTGATGTTCGATAGCAACTCCGGCGGGACCTGATTCGCTGCGGCAATTTGAGCGAGTGTGTCGCCGCGACGCACCTCGTGCGCATCGGTGACCAGGTGATCTTGGGAATAGACCACCTTTGCTGCCAGCGGATCGAGGAGGTCGATCAATTCTTGATGCTGTTGTGATGAAAGATCCGGGCTGCCATAGAATTTCGACAAGATGAATAGTGCCTGATACCACTTCTCCTCGGCGAGATTGGACTGAGCTTCGCGCATTGCCGCATCGAAAGCTGCTGCGGTGGTCACAGGCTTTGGGCTGGCGGACGATTCGAGTTCAGCAGTCGGCGTGGACTCGGCTGGAAGCGTAGATTTTAGGTCCGGGGCAATCACCGCGCTGGCCGTCGAGGAACCTTGTGCGAGCAACGGTGGTTGGGCGGTCTTCGTTGGCGAATTCGCCCCCTCAAGCGGGTCTGGAAACGTTGTCGAGGGTCGGACGGGAGCCGTTGGAAGCTTGAGGTCAGGCAAACTGGTCGGTGATTCACGTAACGCCGGTAATGATGTCAAGTCCCCGGACCGTTCCCGTTCACTCGCGCTCTCTTTGGCCGGAGTCGTCACTGCGTAAGCTGAATCTCCCGCCAGAAGAGAGGGGGCAGAAACACCAGAACTCTTTGCATCGGGAGTCATACCACTTCTCGCAATTGGCGACTCCTGTGTTACCGGGTTGGGGCCGTTCGCTGCTCCTCCCAATCCTGGCAAGTTGCCGATCGTTGTTGGATCACTCGGAACTGCATCAACCGTCGGGGAATCATCCGGAATTGGCGAAAGCTCCGCTGTAACGACGGATGGGATACCCAACCCGGGCGCTTTGTTGACTCCCCCTGCGTTGTCAGGGGTCTTCAAAAGATCGGGCTCGCCGGCGTGTTTTCCGGCTGGGGCGTTCGCTTTGGCTGTTGGATCGGTTGGCGCTCCGATGTCGATTTGCAGTTCTTGATCCGCCTGCTGCTGGTGCCAAGCGATTTCCGCCGTTGGCGGCGATTGATCCTTGTTCAATACGACGTAAACGCCGTACAGCACCGCTAACAACAGCAGAACGATAAACCCAGTTTTGAGCGTGTCCACGGTCGTCCTCCTTGACGATATACGAACAGCGCCGGCCCCATACGCGGGTGGGATGGTAGCGAAGTCATTAGTACAGGCAAAGGCCGGATTCTCTTGACGTGCCGGCTGCTAGCACTATTCGACAGGAAAATGATAGACAGGAAGAACTTCCTGTCGTTAGTTTCCCTTATCACGTTTTTGGAACGCTTCGCGTGCTGCGGCCTTTTCGTCGTCGCTCAGCTTGCCGTCACCATCCTTGTCATATTTCTTAAGTAGCTCTGCGTTGTCCAGCTTGGGTTCTTGCGGCTTGCCTTCACCCGGAGTCAGACCACCTCCGGCTCCGCCCCCACCGCCACGTCGCTTGGCAAACTCGGCTTTAGCGGCGGCCTCCTCGGTGTCGCTGAGTTTTCCATCGCCGTCCTTATCGAATCGCTTGATCATTTCCTCGCGACTGGGGAACCCGCCGGGACCGCCGGTCATTTTGGCAATCGCTTCAACGGCGGCCTTCTTTTCGTCGTCGCTCAGCTTTCCATCGCCATCCTTGTCGAACCGCTTCACGACAAACTCTGGCGGGTTATTCAAATCGAAACCGCCAGGTCGCCCCTTTTTCATTTGGCCGTCGCGCTCTTTCATGGCGGCGGCCTTTTCTTCGTCACTCAGCTTTCCATCGCCGTCCTTATCGAATCGCTTCACGACAAATTCCGACGGGTTATTCAGATCGAAGCCACCAGGAGGGCCTTTTTTCATTTGGCCATCGCGCCCCTTCATGGCAGAGGCCCTTTCTTCTTCGTTCAACTTTCCATCGCCGTCCTTGTCGAACCGCTTCAGCGCTTCGGGCGGGACGGGACGTCCGTCTGGGCTGCCCCCCTTTTCATTCAATCGGCCGAAGAACTGCTCTGTCATCCGGCGCGCAGTAGCTCGTTCCTCTTCGTTCAGTTTGCCATCACCGTCTTTGTCGAACTCCTTCAACATGCGTTCAAAGAACGGTACCTTGCTGGCGTCCCCTTTGGGAGCGTCTTCGGAGCGAGAGGGGGTTGTCAGGCAGCAGGCCGCCAAGCCCACCGCCACAAAATGTAAACGGTTCATGTTCCTGACTCCTAAAGTTTGTGGAAGCCGGCGTTTCAAATGAAGTCGTTTTACCGCCAGCCGCACCAACCACCTTGCCAGGCAATTTGGAGTGCGGTGGCTTGACGCCGCTTTGGATCGCGCGACGTTTGACGCCTGTTTCAACGAAAGCGGCGTCAAGCCACCGCACTCCAAAGAAACGCTGGCGGTTAAACGACAAGATATGAACCCCAAAAACCCGCTGGGGTTCTGCCCAGCAGGCACACTAGGTCAGATTCGGCAACACACCGTCGCCGCAATATTCAGGGTTGCCGAACCGGTCGATGCGGTGGTCAAAACCGTGCGCCAGGGATAACAACAACCGATTGTGCGGCAACTTAGGGAATTTCAACGATCGGCCCATGCGGAAATCGAGGCCGTTGCCGACCAGCACGAACGGTATGTTGTCCAGTGTGTGCGAGTTTCCCTTGCCAAGCTCATTGGTCCAAACAATTAGCGTATTGTCCAGCAAGCTGCCGCCACCTCCTGGTTCCGGGGTCTCAGCAAGCCGCTGGGCGAGATAGGCCATCTGTTCGCAGTACCACTTGTTGATGCGAATCAGTTTCTCCTGGACTTTTTCGTTGGTGTCCGGCTCGTGCGATAGTTCGTGGTGCCCTTCGTCGACACCCAACCAACGCATCTTGGCCCCGCCAACCGAATTGGTGAACTGGAGCGTTGCGATGCGAGCAAAGTCGGCGGCAAAGCTATTCACCAGCAATTCGATTTGCATCTTGCTGATGCGGGGTATGTTGTCATTCTCTTCCTTCACCCCCGCTTCCAGTTGCGGGACTGCGTGCCCAACCGACTCCTCGGTGCCGGATCGCAGTTCTAGCTCCATTTCACGCACAAACGTCGCATGCTCGTCCAGCAACTGTCGATCTTCAGCGCTGACGACCGACTCAACTTTCCGCAAGTCTTCTTGAATATCGTCCAGCACGCTGTGGAGCAGTTCTCGATCTTTCGCACGTCCGTATTGTTTGGCATACATCTGGTACGGGTCATCGATCGGCGCGACAGGCTTGTTCGGTCCCGTGTAGACCATGCGGGTCCAGGTGTCGGCTCGTTCCGGCACCATCACGCCGTATTCCAACGAGCCGAATCGCGTGCGAGTTTCCGGATTGGTCTGCAGGAAATTCTTGATCTCTTGGTCGATCGATATTCCGCTCGACCAGCCGGCCGGTGTGTGGGAACCACCCTGGATATTGCCGGGAAAGAGTTCGATTCCTGTCAACAAGCAGCCGATGCCTCGCATGTGGTTATCGCCATCGCCGCGGACCTTGTCGCAGACCCCGTTGAGTACCAGCGTGCGCTGGCGGAAGGGATCGAGCGGCTTGAGGCTTTCCTTCAAAGTGAAGGCTTCACCTTCTTCGTCCGGCCAGAATGCCGAGGGAACGACCCCGTTGGGGCTGAACATGACCACCAACCGCTGTTTGCGCCGCTGCTGATTGGCGAATCCCAAGCTGGGCAAGTTCGACAGAAACGGTAGCGCCGCCGCTCCAATACCAAATCGGCGAAGAAACTCACGTCGGGAAGTATGAACGGGCATCGAGTTGCTCCTGGTTGGGCGTCGTCCTGGTTATGCGTGGTCAGCGTGTGGCGACCGCGGACGATAGCATGATCTCTACCATAAGCCGTTTAACATTGAAATCGTGTTTGGCAAAGGATTCCTTTAACTGCGGCAATTCGTCCGGTCCATAGGCCCGAATCGGTTGCTTCACGAGGTGATGAAACAACTGCTCGATGAAAGCCGCATGCGTTTCCTCACTGGTCGCGAGAAAGTTGGCCAAGTCGCGTGCGCCAGAAAACTTAACGGTCTCACCTTGGCGCGTCTTGTACGTACCCGTCGCATCAACGGGCCGCCCCTTTTCCTCGCGCCGAAACCGACCGACCGCGTCAAAATTCTCCAGGCCGAATCCGAGCGGATTCACCATCGAGTGGCAGGACTGGCACGTTTCTGGTTTGGTCTGCAGGGCCACGCGCTCGCGGGTCGTCAGGTCCGGGTGCAAGTCCGCCACGAGTGGCGCTACGGCTTCTGGCGGCTGACGCAATGAACGGCCCAACACGCTGCGCGCAATGAAGACTCCGCGATGGATCGGCGAACTGGTGGCCGTGTAGGCGAACCCCGCCATCAAATACGGGTGCGATAAGACTCCGGCCCGTTCGCTCGGATCGAGCGAGACCTTTTGGAACGGCGCATCAGCGGGCAAATTGGCTCCGTAGAATTTCGCCAGCCGACCATTGAGAAACAGCGAATCTGCCAGCAACAACTGTCGGAAGTCCGACGGATCGCTCCACACGACATCCTCCAAAAACAAGTCCAGCGACGTGCGCAAATCGGATGCGATCTCGGGTGTAAACTCCGGAAAGCGAGCCGGGTCCTTCGACACATCGAGCACCTGGTCCACCTTGAGCCACTGCAGCAGGAACTCTCGGAGCTTGGATCGCGCACGCGGATCGGTCAGCATGCGTTCCGCTTGGCTGGCGACTTGCTCTCGCGTCGAGAGCTTTCCGGCCGCCGCAGCCTCAAGCAACTGCTGATCGGGAAGCGAATCCCATAATCCAAACGAGAGCCGCGAGGCCACGTCATAACTATCTCGGTCACTACTATCTCGTTCATTGCCTAGCTCCCGGTACAGAAACCGCGGCGACTTGAGCAGGAGCAGCACAACGCGTTTCACGGCGAGTTCGCTAGCAAGTCCATACGTGAAGTGTCTGGTGACGAAGAACTCCATTTGCTCTTCGGTTAGCGGGCGCCGAAAGGCTCGCTCGGCAAAGCGGCGGCAAAAATCCCGGCAGCGCGACGTGCGGTCGGAGGCCCCCTCGCGAGCTCCGGCCAAGTCGTCGAGATGAGCGGCCACGTAACTCGCGACCTCAATCGCCTCGTCCGTCGTAGCCTGATCCCAGGCTTTTGAGATCGAGGTTCCGCGTTCGTAACCAATGCTGCGATCGTCGGGCGGAAAGCTGGTCAGCACGACGTAAGTTTTGGAAAGCTGCTGAGGTAACAGGTACCGTTGTGGGATTAGTTCGGCGGGTCGGTGCGGCAGTTTCCATTCCAGGGCCACCGAGGCATTCTTTTCCTTCGCCTCTTTCGATTTGAAAAACTCCAATCGCAACGGATAGGCACGTCCGCCCAGCAGTTGCACGGACTCACGGTGGTTCACGTCATTACCCGATTTGACCCAGGCGTCAATCAGCGGACTATCCTGATCGTTAATCCACAACCGCGCGCCGTTCTCCGTACGCAGGTTGAACTCATACTCGCCTGTATCCGGTGCGATCACGGACCCTTGCCAACGGATCCCGAATTCCGCGGCGTCAAACTTTCCGTCTTCGGGGCTCGCTTCACCAAAGTTGAAGTGGACCATGGAGTCGACGCGGTCGATGACGCGATCGCTGGTTTTGAAACGACGGGACTTGAAGTACTCGCCGCGCAAACCTCGTTGATCCTCCCAACGATCATTGACCCCTAGACCGCCGATCAAGTCTGCGATGGCATTGCGATACTGTCTCACCGTCAGGCGAGACAACTCGACCCGCGCGGGCTTGTTCCGGGCTTGAGCCACCGGCGAATAAAACTTGTCATAGATAAATGCGGCGACCGCGCGGGACTCCTCGGCATCGCACTTCTCCGGCTCCTTCTCGGGCATCGACTCTTCAATGTACTGCCCCAGTTCCTTTAACGATCGGTCGCCTACCAACGGATTGGGATAGTGGTCATCATTCCCTTCACCTTGGGCGCCGTGACACTTTGCGCAGAGCCGATTGTAAATCTCTTCGCCGCGGGAAACGTCAGCGGCGAACATACGACTTGGCGCGATGACCGCAAGAAGCAGGAGGCCGGCCGCAAACCACGCTCGTCCGACACTCGGCAGCCGGATACACGGCGGCAAATGAGGAGGCGCGGAATTTCCGAGTGTTGTCACAGTCATAGTCATTTGCACGGCAGGATTGCGCGCCGAACGGACCCGTGTTTCGCACCGCGTTGGGCGGTGAATTGGATCAAGGGAATCCTGCGGCTGGCGCAATGGCTTGGGATCGGTGGGTGGAAAGCGCTTCTGGCGGTCTAGTTCGCCCAGGCTTCCACGTCATGCAATCTAGACGCCGGGCCGTTTCGAGGCAACGTCTGAGCAAGTCACATGCCGAATTTCACATTCAGTTCTTCGATTACCGCGTGCGACATCGGGGCTACAACGCCGATTTGGCGGGCGTTAATCAGTGCCTCAGCCGTGGCTTCCAGCACTTCGAGCCGGTCAAACGCGTCGAGCACGCTGGAGCCGACGACCACAACGCCATCGTGATCGAGCAGTGCAGCGGGTCGCCGCAGTGAAATCATTTCTGCCAACGCGGTTCCATCCTGATATTGCAGCCCATACGGCACTTGATTCACGTCTCGTAAGAAGATGTAGCTCTCCGGAATCGTGCGTGCATCGAGTTCCGTTCCCGTGACGCTGAACGCCGTGGCATTGACGGGATGCGCAAACACAATGGCCTGTACGTCGGGATGCCTCTGGTAGATTGCCTGATGAGCGCGGGTGGCCCGGCTGGGAAATCTGCCTCGCTCGCACGTGTTTCCGCGGACGCGCACGATCTCTTCCAGGTCGAGCGTGTAGCGGTCGTGTTGCGATGGAGTGATTAAAAATGCGTCGTCGGACAGTCGCGCCGAAAAGCTCCCCTCGGTGCTGATCAATAACCGCTGCTGGCATCCGCGGCGCACGAACTCACACAACGCTCGCCGCACCTCACGCTCACGGCTGCCGGCCAATTCTGGCCCTGCGGGCTGCAATTCCATGCGGCGGCGGTGAGCGGTCGACAATTGGTCGTCGGTCAGATACTGAACTGTGCCGAGCATCTGCGCTTTGATCACAGTCTTGGCCGCGAACTCCATCGCCTCGAAACGCTGAAACGCTTGCGATAGAGTCGTCCCACCGACGACCACGCCGTGATTCTCGAGCACGACGCAATTGAAGCCACCGGCGAAAGTGTCAGCGATGTTCCGGGCTAATTGGCGACTCCCCGGCAACGCGTACGGAGCAAACCCCGCCTCGCCACACACAAAACGAGCCTGGGGAAACAGTCGAGTGTTCGGCACTTCGCGAATCATGCTGAACGCCACGAGCGCGACCGGATGGGCGTGCACAATCGCTCGCAGGTCAGAACGAGCCTCATAAATGGCCTGATGAAACGGTAATTCAGAAGACGGCTTGTGCGGTCCGTCGATCGTACCGTCCGTCCGAACGCAGACGATATCCGTTCGCCGCAGACTCCCTTTGTCGACGCGCGCGGGAGTGATCCACAGGTCGTCGCCGTCGCGAATCGAGAGATTGCCCCCCGAAGTGGTCGTCATCCGATGCCGATAAATGCGATCGATCAGCGCTAGAATCTCGTCTCGCGGATGCAGCAACGCGGGGCGATCCATCGGTTTTCTCCTAGTTCATTCACTACCTAAGGTCGCGTTTCGCAGTTTTGGAGTGCTGCGACTTGTCACAGCTTTAGGATTTTGGGATGAACGAACCTATCAGATGAGCATTCGCAAGGCACCAGGTTGATGAGCAAGGACGTTCTTTGCTAGAGAAAACACGCTATGATCGTTGTTGGCACGGTTGGTCTGAACTCGCCAAACCAACCAACAACGTCACGTCGCAGCGATCCTGCGCAATAAGGCACGCGATGAGAATCAAACTGATTCGTGGTGTACTGGGAATCTCGGTGTTTTGCCTGTTGGGCTGCGGCCAGGGACAGAGTCCAATTGCCCATCCGGCGGCTTCGCCATCGCTAGTCTCCGTGACCGTTGCCGGATATTTGCCGCAGAAGGTTGCAGCTCCGCACTTGCCAAATGCCTACCGTCTTCACGACAAGGTGATCTCCGGTGGGCAGCCCGATGGCGAACCGGCATTTAGGGAACTGCAGGCACTGGGAGTGAAGACGGTCATCAGTGTCGACGGCGCGAAACCGAATGTGACTTTGGCTAGGCAGTACGGAATGCAGTATGTCCATCTGCCGCATGGCTATGACGGCATTCCCGATGCGCGCGTCAAGGAACTTGCCAAAGCCGTGCGCGACCTGCCTGGACCGATTTACATCCATTGCCATCACGGCAAACATCGCAGCCCAGCCGCGGCGACCGCTGCTTGTGTTTCCATCGGACTCTTGCAGCCAGCGGACGCATTAGTCGTACTGAAGACGGCCGGGACTAGCGACAATTATCGCGGCCTGTACCAATCTGCCGAATCGGCGCGGCAGCTCGACAACAAGCTACTGGACGAGCTCCAGGCCGACTTTCGCGAGACTGTTCCACTCCCCCCGATGGCCGAGGCCATGGTCGCAATCGAATACGTCCATGACCATCTCAAATCCCTCGCCGCATCCAAGTGGAAGCCTACCGTCGAACACCCCGACCTGAATCCGGCGCACGAGGCGCTGCTCCTAAAAGAGCATTTCACGGAATTATTGCGGACCAGCGAGGTGGAGCAGAAATCGGAGCGATTTCAACAATTGGTTCGCGACAGTGAAGCTTCGGCGAACGAATTGGAAACTGCGCTGCGTGACACGTCGCCGGGCCGGCACTCCATTTCGCCTCGTGCCGACGGCGCGCTCGATCGCGTCACCAAAAACTGCACCGCCTGCCACCGCGAGTTCCGCGACGTGCCGCTACGAGAGAAAAAACAGCCGAAGTAATCTGCGAAGTCGGTCGTTACAGACCGCACAATCAGACCGGTTCTCCGGGAATGGCTCTTACTTCGTCGATTCGGGCTGCAAAAACGTTGAGGGAAATCGTCCGTATGGGGATACTCGATGGGACTTCGAGTGTTGCGGGCGCAGGTGGGTGCCGGGACGGCGCCAAGCACGTTTTCCTATACGATTACCTCGATCACGACGGTCGTTCGAGCGACTGTCGTCCGTGATCGGAATTCTTCAGGACTCTGAGACAAAAAGGCGAGTTTCACCATGACGCAGATGTTGTTTTATGAAAATGTTACCCCGGTCTCGTCGCAACGTCACCGCGATCTGAGTATCGAACGCGTTGACTTCGGCTTCGCGGCCACGGTGAATTCCGTTCCGTTGACGGCGATCGAGATGCCGCTGGCGGCGCGCGAATACACGATTGTTTTCGCCGGCAATGAGGAAGCCGTGGCACCAGTCGTGGTGCTGGGCGTTGCCGATGCGCAAAACCTTTATCTGGATGAAAACAAGGCTTGGAAGGCCGACTATATTCCGGCCTTTGTGCGACGGTATCCCTTTGTTTTCGCTCAGGATAAAGATGCAACACAGTTCACGCTCTGTATCGATGAAGGCTGGTCGGGCTGCAATCGCGAGGGACGAGGCCAACGGCTGTTCGACGAGAGCGGGAACCAGACTCCCTATCTGCAGAACATGCTCAAGTTCTTAAGCGATTACCAGACGCAGTTTGTTCGGACCCAGGCTTACTGCAAGAAGCTCAAAGAACTGAATCTTCTGGAGCCGATGCAGGCCCAGATCGTCCTGCCGGGAGGTGAGAAGCGTTCCTTAGCAGGTTTCCAAGGAGCGACCCGACCGAAGATCAAGAGTCTGAGCGCGGAAAAGCTCGCGGAACTTGCCAAGACGGACGAGTTGGAACTCACTTACCTGCAAATGGCTTCGCTCAACAACCTCGGACAGGTCGTGAATCGCGCGGTGCCGAAGAAGGCCACCGATCTAAAAGAACAAGAGCAAAGCTAAAAAGAACCGAGTTAGCCCAGAAGTAATTAGCCCCGCGGAATCCGGTTGGCTGTGAGTTGGATATTCTTGTCCGACGTCGGGGTCTACTGAGCGAACAGAAATAAAAACGGGGCTTTCTGGTGGTTAGCCAGAAGCCCCAATTTGCTTCATTCTTCTTTGCTGAAGGATCGTCGACCTTACAGCGCACGCATGAAAGCGACCAAATCCTTCTTCTCCGGGTCAGTCAGCTTCAATTCCAACACCAAATTGAAGAACTCGACGGTGTCCTCGAGCGTCAGCAACCGATCGTCGTGCAGGTACGGCGGGGAGTCCTTGATGCCGCGGAGCGGGAATGTCTTAATCGGGCCGTCGGCGGACGCTTTGCGACCGTTAATCATCACTTCCTTGAAGAATCGCTCCACGCGCAGATTGTGCATCGAGTTGTCAGTGTAGTAGGGGGGGGTGTGGCAGGTGGCACATTGGGCCTTGCCAAAGAACAGAGCCTGTCCGCGCAGCTCTCCTTCGGTGGCTTGGGCTGGATCGAGTTTGCCAAAGACGTTGAGCTTCGGCGCGGGGGGGAAATCGAGCAAGGCCTGGAACTCGGCCATGAAATGCACCTGGCTGCCGCGCTCAAGGATGTTCACGCCTTTCCGCTGAGCTTGGTCCGGTTCGCCGTCGAAATAGGCGGCGCGTTGCTCGAACTCGGTGAAGTCTTCCACGGTCTTCAGCGCGCGCTGGGAGCCGAAGAGGCGCTGGATGTTCACGCCGCGTAACGAGGGAGTGTCGATCCGATGCCGGTGCTCGTTCGGGCGGATATCGCCAACTGTGTGAGTGGCGGCGTTCGTATGGCCATTTGCGTGGCAATCAAAGCAGGCTACTCCCTGGTGAGCCACGAGCGCGCGCCGGTCTTCGGTGGCATTGAACTGAGCTTGGGGAAACGGCGAGACCAGTAGCCGCAAGCCTTCGAGCTGCTTGGTATTCAGAAATCCTTTGAACAGTTCATGAAAGTTGGTCAGCGTCACAAGTTGGCCCCGTGACACATCGCCTAAGTCAGGCCGCGTGGTGATATAGATCGGCGGTGGGAACTCGGGCGTAAGATGCTTCGGAAAGTCGAAGTCGAGGTCAAAGCGTGTCAGGTCGCGACCAGTCTGGCGTTTGGTTTCGACAATGAGAGGCTCTGGGAAAAGCATGCCACCCGCTTCGTGATGGGGATGGGGCAAAGGGTAAAAGCCCGCCGGCCATTGATTCTTGGTCTTGATTTCGGCCGGCGACATGGTAGCGAGCTTCCCCCAAGTGACGTCCTTGGGCAGCCGCACTCGTACTCCCTCCTGCACCGCCTTGCCGCGCGACATGGCAACGCCAGTGGCTGGGCGATCGGTTAGGTCATAGCGCTCTGCGAGCAAGTCCTGATGGCGTTTGGCGAACTGCGGCTTCCCCTTCTGGAGGCGTTTGACCAGAGTGGGAAAGTCTTCTTCGGCGGCGGAAATCATTACCGCACCGCATGCCATCAAGGCGGCGGCAATGGCTCTCGAAATACATTTGTTCGTGATGCTTGTGTTCATAGCTGTCCTCCGCAGTCAGTAGTTGTAGTTCGTGGTTATGGTACAAGTTGGGCAGGATGTTTGCGATGACCGGACCGCCGGGATCATCTGTCCATATTTGAAACGGGCGGCTTCGCGTGAACCATGGGTGTGGGCGTCTTGTAGGCAGATCGTTTAACG
>CAZFLF010000020.1:0-17872 GCA_964519825.1 uncultured Pirellulaceae bacterium
CAACCCGGCGATGGAATGGCGGGTATCGGTATTGCGGGCCATGTTGCGGAAGGCGTTCGTGGCGTCAGAAGAATGGACGCCCGACGAATCACCATGCGTTCGCCAGTTGTCCGATCCCTGTCGAAGCACCAGCATGTTCGACGCGAGCGAAATGGCTTCACCGACCACTTCGGGATCGATTCCGTCCGCGAGCGCCGCGGCGGCGGCGTCGGCAGCGCGAGCCGGCGGCCCGTTGTAAACCGTTTTCGCCAGTTCATCGACTGCCGCATCCCCTGGGTCACGCTTGCCGAGTGTCTTACCGACCAGCTTGTATTGGTCGAGCAATTTCGGAAGCAAAGCACGAATTGGATTGTCGGGATGCTTGTGCCGAATATGCTCCTGCTCGAAGTCGACCATTTGACGGACCGATTGACGCAGCAGTGTGTGGGCATATTCCTTGCCCAACAGACCAACCAGCCCGTACGTCCGATGGGCGAAGACGAAGCGATGCACGTTGATGTCGTCATGCACGGCCGGCTGTAATGCGTTGAACTGCTCCGGAAGTGAAGCATTTTCCAGCGAGGCGAAGAGCTGCTCCGCCTTATTCAAGTCCCCGGCCCGCGACGCGTCGCGAATCTTCAGGCCGATGTCCCCGTCAGGAGAATGCTCGGCGGCATGGAGCGCCACGAGGGTCGGCTTCGATGCCCCGCCGTGCTCTTGGCACTGCTGTGAATTACGGTACAGGACCTTGAGAATCGGTAGCGACTGTCGATCCGTAGGAAGCAGTTTGGTCATCTCCAATGCCGGAAGCATGGCCATTGCTGTGTGGAAACCGACATAGTCCTGTCCGCCGAATGCCTCGGCATTGGCGAGGGCGGCGGCAGCAATCAGCTTCTTGTTGTCTAGTTCACCTGCCTTCAGCTTGGCCACCAAAATCGGCTGCAGCTTGTCCGGCGGAGTGCTCCGGAGCAATTCGACCAGCGATTCGTAGGGGCCAAGTGCCAATGAATCGGGCCCACGCTCGGCGAAGGCCGTTGAAAGTCCCATATTTGTCACAACGGCGGTACCCAATCCCGCTACTAGCATTCCACGACCAACGTCTGTCAGAAACTCGCGACGAGAGGAAGGTAACATGGGCTTCTCCGCTACAGAGGTAAGGAATAGGAACTTGTCCGCGACAACGGTCCGGCCACCACTATACAAGAACGGCGCTCCGTTACACGAACCGCCGGAAATTTTCGTGCAGCAGACAAAATGACTCCCATCACAGCTAAATAATTGGAAACTGAGCGAACGGGCGCTAGCCCTCGGTTCCTGCAAAAAACCGGCGGCTAGCGCCGTTCCGCTCAGTGATCCAATCCCCGTTCTTAGCGGTGACAGTGCGCTAGGCCAAAATATCGCGAATCGGTTCGCCACCGTGGGCAATGTGGACCGGGCGGCCGCTGCGGTCCGGAACGGTGAGATGTGGGTCGATGCCAAGCAGATGATAAACCGTCGCGACGATATCCCCCGGCGAAACGGGATTTCGCACCGGATACATCGCCTGCCTATCCGTTTCTCCAAACACGAATCCAGACTTCACTCCACCGCCGGTCAATAAGCTGAAGCCGCACTGCGGCCAATGGTCCCGGCCGGCTTTTGCGTTAATCTTTGGCGTACGGCCCATCTCACCCATGACAATCACCAGGGTTGAGTCGAGTAAGCCGCGGGCTTCCAAGTCATCGATTAATGCGGGATAGGCTTGGTCGAGAATCGGCAAGTTGAAGTCCTTGAGCATTCCGAAGTTGTTCTCGTGCATGTCATAGGAATGGCCGAACCTGCCGAAGATTTCCGCATGAACACTGATAAAGGGGACTCCAACTTCCACTAATCGCCGCGCGACAAGCAAGCTCGAACCACTGAGGTTGCGGCCGTAGCGGTCGCGTAACGAGTCGGGCTCGCGCGATAGATCAAACGCCTGTCGCGTCTGGCTGGACGTCAGCAAGTCCATCGCACGTTGCTGGAAATGGCTGAGCCGCTCGACGGCGCGGGACTTGAACAGTTCGGCCGACTGAGCATTCAACTGGTCGACCACAGAGCGCCGCTCGTCCAATCGATTGACAGTAATTCCCGGCAACTCGTCCAATGACGCCAATTTCGGGTCGCCGATTGGAACTACCGGATCGTAATAAGGAACTTTCGGCTCACGGCCGAATTTGGGATCGCAAACGCTGAAGAGTGGATCGTACTGGGCACCTAAGAATCCGCCGTACGGCCCGGGCCGACGAATGCCGGGGTACATGCTGCTTTCACCAAAGCCGGGATAACACGGCAAGCAAACTGCCCCAGGAATCGAGCGCGGCCCCATCCCGAGGTATTGGCAGATCGCCCCGATGTCTGGTGGATCGGTCGGTTCGGCGGCAATTTGAGCGAACGCACCGCCGGTGTATCCGGTCATGATCGGCAGTGGATTGTGAGCGTTGTAGTGATGCGTAACGGACCGAATCAGGCAAGCCTTGTGCATCAGCTTGGCGGTATTCGGCAGGTGCTCGCAAATCTGCAGGCCTGGCACCGAAGTGCTAATCGGCTGAAATTCGCCGCGAACTTCGGCAGGTGCCTGGGGCTTGAGATCGAACATGTCCATCTGGCTCGGCCCCCCGAGCAGGTTGAACAGAATGACCGACTTCGCCCGTTGCCGACGTCTGCTTTCCGCACCGGTTGCTTTTTCCGCCTTGAGCAGCTGCGGCAGACTCATACCCGCAAACAGCGACAGCCCCCCGACGCGCATGAGTTCGCGCCGCGTTACCTGGTCACATAACTTGGCAGCTCGACCAAACACCTGCAGCATGTGGACCTCCTGCCTGGACTTTGCAAATTGCGTAGAAAGTGTACCGCAACGCCAGTGATAACTGAATCGTCGTGAATACGGCATTAGTTCAGTTTCGGAGTGGAGTCCCCCTGGTTATCGGAGCGATATTCGCTTTCGACCTCCCCCAATCGCCGCTCGGCATGACTCAGCGTCATCGCGTGAAGCCGAGCGCGAGTCATGTAGAACTTGAGTCGAATCTCCTGACCCACAAGCGCGCCCAGGTCGGCCTTGTTCGACCAACGGACTGGGTGGTCGAGCGCGTCTCCCTGAATTTCCCTGGCCTCGGGTTCGGTGAAACCCGGAATCGGCTGCCAATCGCGAGTCAACACCTCCACACGGATGGAGCCTTTCATCCACGTGGCGGCATTCAGATACAGCCGAGGATGCCGCACGACGAACGGCTTGGTCATCAACCGGTATGGTCCCGCATCGGGAATGCCTGTCTCCAGCGAAGCGAATCGGTCTCGCTTCAAAGTTGCCAAGGCGACGCCCCCGGTCTGAGACGAAGTATCGCCGCTCGTGTCGGCATCGTGCGGAAAATTCAGGGCCGCGTAGTAAATATAGACCGTGTCGTTGACCACGATCGGCTGGGGCTGGGAGCAGGCCATTGCCATATAGTCGTAGTATCCCAGCGGCCCCGAGGGGATGAATGGAGTCCCGCGGCAGACGCGGGTGAAGTGGATTCCATCCCGACTCGTCGCGAGATGAATATCAATCGGCTGCGGACGGCGCAGATAAAAAATGCTCATGTATCCGACGTACGTCTCCCCGAACTTGTGGCAGGCGAATTGGTAGAGTTCGGTGTCGGCAGGGTCGTCGGCGTCCATGGCGAGGATGAACCGGTGATTCTTCCACTCCTTCAAATCCTCGCTTTCGGCGTAGGCATACGAACGGTTGTAACGGTCGACCCCCGCACGGTTCCGGTCGCTGTCGTTGGCGATCATTCGCTCGCTGAACTCGGGAACGATGCGACGATAAATCACCCATTTCCTCTTCGCCTCGTCGAAGAAGATGTGCATCAGGCAGTCGTCCCCCTTCGAGGAAACGTCGTGCGGCGTCTGCCAGAACGGGGCGGCGGAGCATGACCAGCTAATCCCATCGGGGGAAGTGACAATGTGCGCTCCGCGGCGATGGTCCTGGACAATCGCCGCCGCGATGTATTTCTCCGATGCGTCGCGGGGATGCGGGTGTCTGTTTACTCCCCAGAAAAAGGCCTTCTTTCCCTGGGGCGTCATTGCCGTCGACGGAACGACGAACTTGTCCGGCCCATAGGAAAGCGCGGTCCGAGACTTCAATACCAGGTCGCTCGCGAAGACGATGTTGTGATCGCGACGCCCCGCCACATCCATGACCCCCAGATCCGGCTTGTCCCAGCGGACGCCGTCGGCGGAAGTGAAGTAGAGCATGTAGCCGGCGTTGCCCCCCACATACCCCGTCTTCGAGTCGCTCCCCGCCCGGGCCCACATCTTGAAGAGCTTCTCCTCCTCGTCGTACATCGTCGTGTACGGTTCCATGTAGTCACCGTCGCACCATCGATCGCAGCGGATGACGGGGTTCAGCAGATGCTTCTTCGCCGGGTGCAGTCTTCGCGACACGCCGGGCGTGGCTTCAAGCATCTGGTTGTCGAGAAAGTGTTCCGTCCTGTAGGGGACGCGGCTGTCGTCTCCCTGAATTGAAGCGGGGGAATCCGCATTCTGCGCGGTGGTTTCGCCGGCGGCAAACATCGCCGCTCCGGCCGCTCCGGCTACCTTAATGAACGTTCGACGACTCGTTTCCAAGTGATTATCCTCCGCTCGCGTTGGGCCTCTCTGACGTGTTTCCGAACATGTTTTTCTTCCCCAGATTTTACACCATTTCCAGCAGCCCCCTGCGTTTCAATTCGCGCCGAGTGCCACAGTTTCTGATCTCCGAATGACGCAAAACCAAGCGAACGGTCCCCCCTGGGAGAAGTTTCTTCTCTCATGCCGAAGACTGCGGACGGGCATGTTCAACTCCAATACAACTCGGTTTGCCGTGCAAACCTTGCACAATCAATTCTACCGGAGACGTTGGATGACCGTTAGAATTGCGCCAGCGGAAGCAGTACAGGAATTCGAGTCGCAGCCATGAGTTTGATTTGCACCCATAGCCATTGCGAGCGTGGTTCAGTTAAGCTCGGCGATTGGCGCCCGGTAGGTTGCCAGTGTAATTTCCTGTTATCCCGTTCAGTTATCTCACGCGAAGGAACATTCGATGGTGAAGTCTAAAAAGGCAGTGACGGATTCCGATTCGGTTTCTGGCTTAGGATTGGTTGGGGGCGCGGCCGCCGGGGCCGCTGCTGGGTCGCTGATCGGCCCGCTTGGAGCAGCGGTCGGTGCCGTAGTCGGTGGTGTCGCGGGGGCGAACGCGAAGGAAATTGCCAAGAGAATTCCTAAGTCCGTACCGAAGCTTGGGAAGCAGTCGACAGCAAAAGGAAAAAAATCCCCGGCTGCTTCGAAGCCAACGAAGGGGAAGTCATCGGCCAAAAAGACCGCCGCGAAAACCGTGAAGAAATCGGTCGCAAAGCGGAAGAAAAAATCCTGAGTGACGAGCGAAAAGGCTCGGCGTTAATACTTCGCAGCCGAATTCGGAGTGGCAGAGCAGACGACTCAGACAGTCTGAATTTGTGCTGGTCTATATAAGCGCTGAATTCAGGCAGTCTAAATCTGCAGCCGCAGTGTTTGGTATCCAGCCTCCGTGTTTTTCAGACTGTCTGGATTTCCAGCGTGAAAGCATACAGTCTGGATTTCCACATTGAATTCCATCCGTGTGACTCCATCCGTGTGCACAGTCTTTGGTACTGTCCCCTTAGACCCACACAGCCAGCCCCCGCACTTTACCGCGTGAAAAGCCGGCGTACCATGTCGCACCATGAAAACTCTTTCGGCCCGGCGCGACAAGGTTCGCAGCCTCCGCGACAAGGCTATCCAGCGAGCACGCGACGAGTGCAATCGGACGCTGGCCCGAATAGCCACGATGGAATTCAACCGCCGCACGATGGTGTCGACGTGCGTTGAATCGGTCATTCCCGACCACGAGTTTACAGTCCTAGACATTCTGGCGGCGCTCGAATCCCTGGACCCGGTTCGTGTCTGGCGCAGGCATGCCGTGAACAACCATTTATCCCGAATGCGCGACCGTGGCCAGATTCGACGCACGAGGCGACGTTGCGGCCGCGCGGATCCGGCAGTCTATGCGAGCGTTGAAGTCGACGTGCCTAAGCGACCATTTGGGAATGTGTCGCTGGTCGAGGCCATCGCTGCAGTCCGTGGGAATCGAACGATGAACGCGATCGAATTGACCATCGCCGTTATCGAAGCTGGCTACGAAACGCGCATGGGCCGGAAGGCCATTCGGGATGCCGTAGGTGCGGCGATGCGGAAAGACGGCCGGTTCAAAAGAAATGGCGATAAATGGGACGTGTGCTGAGTGTCAACCGTGAAACAATAGCCACAGCATAGCGAGTGTGAACAAGGCAAATACGAACTCGCCAATCCAAATCCACCGCTTCGCGTTTTCTTCGCCGCGTGACATGGCGGCATTGTAGCTACAACGTGGCTTGCGGGTTGCGCTGCATTGAGTCCAGAAGGACGGAGCCGAGTTGCAGGACTGATGATCGGGTCATGGGTTAGACGACTGGAATTAGGCCAAGTTGGTCCAGAAAATCATACGGACCTTGCTTAATAAACCGCGTAACGCCGCAGCCGCACAAGATTTTCTCTAGCGTATTTGTGGACACGGACTGGGTAATGATTATTTCGCCGGAATCGGCATACTCTTGCAGTTTAGCATCGGTAACGATTGCGGCATCCCGATAGCTTACGATGCTCTTTTTTGTGACAATCGCGTCTTCTCTGGCGTCCAGAATGCACGACTGGTCTTTATTTGCGTTCCATTCGGTAATGTTGACAGTTACACATTTCCCGTCATGTGGATCGCAAAGCACAATTCTTGGATGTCCTCCATCCACCATTCTCGATCTTAGAGCAAATGTATCGCCGGCCTTCATGCTCAGGCATCCGCAAAGAGTCGGTCGAATGCCGCTTTGTCTTGCAGATCATCGATAATTTCATTCTTTTTGTCTGCCAAGCCAAGTGCTTCGATGATGTCACCCAGCGGGATTAGCTTTGACGAACCGGCCGGAGGCTTGTTTTTCCCCCATTCCGCAAACTCGTGCGTCTTGTCCGCAAGTTGCCATGTGTTTAGGTGCTCGTATCGCTCGGACACCTCATTTAACTTGGCAATGTCGTATCTGGACAGTTCACTTCGTCCTGGGTCGGCAACGAGAGAGATGTTGTGGCCGTGCTTGTGAATGAATTCCGACCACAGTCTTTCGTCCGATCTCTCGCCGTTTATTAGATCGTACACGTCACTTGACAGTGGCCCGTGATCCATTGCCGTGGCGCGAGACAGGCTAATCGGACGACAGGTTTCTTTGAGGCTTTCTCTGTCGGCGATGTAGAGAAGTTTCAGGAGCCTCAAATACTCCATTTTGCCTTCGTCAAAACGCAACAGGACGGCGGCTATTTGCGTAGCTTTTTTTGGATCGAAATGGAACAGCATCGTCGTCACCCTCATGAACCTTAGACGTAACATTGTGTCTATCGGTTCGCTGTGCATGTTCTCCGTAGTCAATGGAGAGCAGTCCGCGCCTTGGCGGCGCAGCGGTCTTATAAACTGCCAGAGGGGTCCGCTTCACTGCGGACGGGTTCGATTCCCCTTCTCTCCGCTTACTTGGCTTTCCGCTTGGCAGCCCGCAAAAGGATGTCACGCGCCCACGTCGAAGCGTTCCCGCCGGATGCCGTGTCGATTAGCACACGTTCTGCTGGCGTGAATCGAGCCGTAACGTGCTTGCATCGCTGGTCGTCTTTGTCCTTCGTCGGTCTGCCTCTTGGCCGCTTATCCATGCGGTTATCGTAACACGAAAATAATTATCAGCAAGTGCAAAATGGGGATTGCACTGACTATTTTACGTGTTACAATAATTCGCATGATTGGTCGATGTGACCAACAAAAAACCCGGTGCAACCTTGGCGGGTTGCACCGGGCGAAGACGAAACTAGCGGCTACGCCAGAATGTCCCCTTCACAAGAGCATTCTAGCAGCCGCCCAGCAAACGGGAATGGTTCGCGATGATAGCTCTAGCCCCAAAATGTACGCACGAGAACAAGGCAAAGCACGGCAAAGACCGACACGGCAACCAGCGATGGAAGTGCCGCGATTGCGGTACGACGTTCACCAGCAACGAACAGCGTCCCTTGGGTGCGATGCGGATCGACATGGACAAGGCCGCCGTAGTTCTCAACATGCTCTTGGAAGGAATGAGCATCCGCGCTTGCGAGCGGATCACCGGCATGAAGGCCGACACGATTTGTGACCTGATCGTCCACGTTGGCGAGAACTGCGATAGGTTCCTGGAAGCGGTCGTAGTCAACGTACCGGCGAAGACGGCGGAACTGGACGAACTGTGGGGCTTCATCGGCTGCAAGGACAAGACCAAGAAGGCTCGTGGCCGCACGGACGATTGCGGTGATTCCTGGACATGGTGCGCGATTGATGCCGACAGCAAATTGATTCTGTCCCACGCCGTTGGCCAACGTGACGAGTCGACTTGCTTGCGATTCCTGCAACGGCTCAACGGTGCAACGCTCGGTCAGATTCAAATCACGTCCGATGGCTTGGCACTGTACACGAACAATGTCCCGTTTGAACTCGGTTCGCGGGTGTCGTTCGCCCAACTCATCAAGTCGTATTCCGCCAGCCAGTCCGAAACGCGGTACAGCCCCGCGATGATAACCGGCATTGAAATCGTCCCGCGATTCGGCAACCCGGATTTGGACAAAGTTTCGACCAGCTATGCCGAGCGGTTCAACTTGTCGGTTCGAATGCACGTTCGCCGGTTCACTCGATTGACCAACGCACACAGCAAGAGTGCTCGGCACCACGCGGCGATGACGGCTCTATTCGTAGCATGGTACAACTTCTGTCGTCGCCACCAATCGGTTGGCAATCGCACGCCGGCGATGGCGGCGGGATTGGCTGACCGCGTGCTATCGATCAAGGAATTGCTTGAAGTCGTTGCAAACTAATCCATACAATGAAAAAGCCGCGAGCGGTCAACTCGCGGCTCTAATCTCTTTGAGCCGGGCGGCTCTCCAACGCAAGTCTGCGTCAATCGTACTGCCCCGTCTGTTTTCGTCAAGGAGATTAAAGTGGCGGACACAAGCCAGTTGAAAGACATGGAATCACGAATAGCGAAATTGGAAGCGTGGCGAGCATCATTTCAGAGGATTGATCGGACCCATCTTCTTGATGAATCCGTTCATGTCCATACTGGTCTCGAAGGCGCTTTTGGTGAAGAACTCGCTCAGAAAGAATTCCAGTCGATTGAATCTGGTCGCTAATTCCAAGTACGCACCTGCAAGGTCTTTCTCGTTTTGCGTAGTTGGATTTTGGTAAATCTTCTCGACTAGATTCACGACTTGTTGTGGAACTTGTTGAAATGGCATTACGTGACTCCTTATCTGGCCGCGTCGTCCTTCCGCTCCCCAGCTTGGGACGGCGCGGCCGGTTTTGATAACGCGAGTCTAATGCTGTGGTCGTAGCTAGCCCAGAGATTCCAACCGCTTGATTGGCCGGGGCGTTAGAATGGCTGGCATAGCTCGCTTCTTTCGCCCCCGCTTCTCCATTCGCACGTTGGCCATCTTCGTCACACTGGTCTGCGCCTACTTCGGCGCGTGGGAGGCGACGAAGAGGTACGGTACGCCGCAGGTCATAGATGATCACTGGCAGTGGTCGAGTTCACCAGTACCATTTCTAGTTCGCCGGGACGAGTTACCTGAGTTAAAGACACACTACTACCTCTGGCAATTTGGCTCTACGTTCAAGCTGCCGATTGAGTCAGAGTGGAAACCGCCAGCAACACAATCTTAGGACGCCACCAGAAATTTCGTTAAAAACTGTAAGACTCGACCCCGAAACATGGTTAGCTCGCCTGGCAAGTTTTGTGTGGGTCTAAGGGGACAGTACCCAGTCTTTCGATTCCAGAATTGCACACGGATGAAAGTGCACACGGATGAAGAGGGGCATGCGATCGGTTGGTGGAAACCTCAGAATCGCATCTCCAGGCTCTTGACCATTCGACCGTTCTTGCAACATTGGCTTTCGGAAAGTTGCAGAAACGGAATCACTGACCGCATCTTCTACTAGGAACTGAAGCCTTCCCGTATTCTTATGGCGGGTTTGTTGGACGGAATATCAGAACCGGACTTCCTGAAAGTGGGCGATCCAGCAGTCACTTTCCAGTCGCTGGCATCAATCATGGAACAGAACGACGATTGGGACACACTGCAGCAATTACTCGCACTGCATCGCAATCAATCTAAGGACTTGTGGGCGCGCTACTATGAATGGCGCATCCGGGAAATCGAGGCGCGGAAGTCGCACGATCATGATCAGCTCGCGGCCGTATTAGCGGGTTACCAATCGCTAGCCGAGGAGAATCTTCCGTCGACGACGATTTATCCCTGGCTCCTTGAGACCCGCATGGATGAGTTGGGTATCCGCACCGAAATTTGGCAGTCTTATATCAAGTCGGTTAGCGAGCCAGAACGATTGTTTTCACCTATGGCCACTCGCTTTCGTCGCGAACAGAACAATGTCGCACTCGAAGAACTTGTTGCCTTCGCCCGCCAAAAGATTCCGAATAGCAACGCGCTCCGTCAATTCGACTTAGATCAAATGTGGGATCGGCAGGACTATGCGGGGATCATCGCCTACTGCGCTGCCCACCCCACCGATACGCCGGAGGAACCCTATGTCGGCCGTAGCAGACAGGACCAACTGCTGATGAGTTTCTTAATGCAAGGCGATACGGTCAGTGCATGGAAATTGGCGAGCGAGCCTAGCCCCAAGGTCGACCAACAATGGCTCGTGCGCTTGGCCGAGGGAAAGACCGAAGCGGTCCGTAACTTTCTTGAAGCACATCGCGACGACCTTTACTCACCTCTATCGATCGCAGCCGATGCGTGGCGCGTGCCGGCGATTCAGAAGTATCTGCAAAGCGACGAATTTCAGCGAATGAGAGCAGATTTTCCTTTGCCTTTCAGCACGCCATCTATTGCTACCTTCGGAATCATTTTTTTCCCGGAGTCGGTGTCGTGGACCGAGGACTTAATCCGCAAGCGCCTGCGCGGCGTGGGACTACCCGGTTTCGAGGTGCAGAAGCTTGCGCAGCCTCCGCTGGTTACAAACACATTTAGCCTTCGTACGGATTCTGACGTCCGTTTCTTCACTTACGGAAACACTCCGTATATCACTGCTACCCACTTGCAAACATATGGTCAGCCTTTGGATCCAGCTTTCCAGGCGGCAATTGCGCGGCATCGACAGTGGATCAAGCTCGAACCGCAGCGCGAGCCCCGAGACGAGGCGGATCAAACATGGATGAAATTGGTTAGCGCGTTTGCGATCGACTCGATCGCGCTGTGGGAAACGTTGCCGAATGGAGGAATTGTGCACGTCGTCGTAACGACCGACATTGCAAAACAACTAGAGGGCCATCCTGAAAAGTTGAGGACCTTCGCGTTGCCCACCGAAGGAATTACTTGGTTACCGCAATCCGAAACTTCTGAAGAAGGCGTGGAGGAAACGAATTGGTATTCGCGTTGCCGCGCCATTGTGAACGGTGGCAAGCCAGGACGCGTACTCGTTCGGTTCAGTAGCGGCCACATCACGGAAGAACACTGGCTGAATGTGGTAGCGGTGAATCATCAGCATTGGGGAAATCATTCCATTGACGCACAGCTACAGGAAGCCAGCGTACTCAATCCGCTATTTGGCAAGGGGGACATGGTCCGCCTGAGCGAATATGAAATTCGGCGCTGGGAGGATTAATGTGGCGTGCATCACGCTAAAGACAAATCAAGTCCAACTGTTATCAATACAAGAAAGTTCGGAAAGTCTCTACATTCGCTGTTTGAGGATGGCCAGACCATAGGGCGGCACAAAGACTTTTTTCTCGATGTGTTTGTCATTGGCTGTTTCGTCCAGCCATTTGCGCTCCTTGCCGTCGCTCCAAAACACAAGCTGGGCGCCAAAGTAGCGAGGAAACCAGCCGTCGTGGAAAAGATAGTCCTTCCCGGTATCCGTTGGATTAATCAGGACAAGGTAACGTTGATTGTCCCCCACGCGCTCGAACACCGACCAATCATGAGTATCACTGGGGACTTCGCCTAACTCTCCATTGCCGAAGACTGGATGTTTGGTACGCAGATTCGTGATCCCTCGTACTAAGTGGAGCATGCCCCCGTCGGAGTCTTGCTCCTCGCGCGAAACGCCGTCGTTGGGCTTGTCAAATCGCGGTGTGAACCAGGTAGTTTGTCCGCTTCCCATGCCGGACTTGTACCATGGGAATGGCTCGCGTAGCGTTTCATCAAAAATGCCCGACCCATCTCCGCCGCCGTTCCATTTGAAACCCCGCTGCATGACCTCGTCGCCGCTATAAATCACCGGCATCTGTCCCATTGTCAGCAGCAAGTACATCCCGACGCGATAGGCTTGCTCGACCTCGGCCGGCATTCCTCGCCTCCTTGCCTCCTCAAGATAGGATCCAAGCCGTGGGTTTTCGTCGTGGCTCCCGACAAACAAGAACGGCTCGAAGGGTCGATCAGGATGATGAGGCGCCAGGCGGTTTACGTCGCGATTGGCTCGAATGGCGTCCTTGAGGCGTCCGACGAAACCAGGTTGGGGAAACGCCATTTGGTTTCGGGAGTCATGCATGAAGGGTTCATCAAGGAGTGCCTCGAGCCCGTACGCATGGCGGCGAATGACCTCCTGACCGCCCAGCACTTCACCCACCAGAACAGCCTGGGGATTAATCGCATAACAGTGATTCGAGAACTCCAACCACCAGTCATTGTTCTTGAGGATCTCCGGCTCACCAGGATAGCCAAACGTGTCGATGTAGATGTGCTTCGCGGCATCCAGGCGAAATCCGTCAATTCCCAGGTCGAGCCAGAACTTGGCGATTTTCTTCACCTCGTTGCGGACGTCCAGATTATCGAAGTTGAGATCGGGCATGGACCGGTCGAAAAGGCCAAAATACCGCAGCTTGGTTCCATTGTGCTGTATCTCGTGCCAGCCCTGCGTCAGAGGCTGTTCCTCGCCGCGAAAGTAGTACCGTTTTCGCAAATTGACGTCTCCGGCAACCGCTCGCTTGAACCAATCGTGATTGAGCGACGTGTGGTTGAACGGAATGTCGAGCACGATGCGCACTCCGCGCTGATGGGATTGCTGTATCAGCCCCTTCAAATCGTCCATCGATCCATACTGCGGATTCACGCCCAAATAGTTCGATACGTCATAGCCGTGGTAACTATCGGCGGGAAAGATCGGCATCAGCCAGAGCATACCGACTGCCAGATCATGGTGCGTGTCCGGTTTGCCGTCGTTCAAGTAGGAATCGAGATGCTGGGTGATCCCCTTGAGGTCTCCAGACCCCTTTGCGTCGCCGTCGCTGTCTGCGAAGGAGCGCACGAAGATCTGGTACAGGAGATTGTTAGGCGCGTCTTCTCCATTCGCTGGATAAGCCGAGCAGAGCAAGGCGACGCTAATCAGTAGGGATCTGGTGAATGTGTGAAACATGCTGCCCTCTAGGAGTGTGAAACGTGCTGCCCTCTGGGAGTGTGAAATCGAGGAGCTATTGATCGGTCTAGCCGGAGAATCGACGGTGGCCGGGACTGCACCGTGTAAATAACGCTCGCCACTCCATCGTTGTTTAGAGCGGAATTCTAGCGGCTCGGCGGAGAGAATACGTCACGTATAGCGACAATTACTTTTCGCAGTCGACGACAATTAGAGTCACGCCACATGAATTCAGACCGTCTAAATCTGCAGCCACATAGTTTGGTACCCGGTCTCCGTGATTTCAGACTGTCTGAGTTTCCTCCGGCGCGGATCGTAACCCGACGCGTAAGCGAGGGAGAATTGCGCTGCCGATGCCTCTCCAATTCTCCTTGCTTAGTCTGCGGTTAGGAATCAATCTTGACTTGGCCGCCGATCTTGGCCCTCGGTTACGTATCCGATCGCTCCTTCAAGGTCATCCTCATCCCACAGCCAACGAATGCTTCCGCGATCCGCCCACCAGTTGTCACGCTGTGCGTCGAATTGCTCCTTGAGGCAACGGGTCGCCCACGCTTTCAAGTCGGCCCGGATCTTCTTCGGACGTGTATCAGGTGCGGAAACAACAACATGGGCGTGATTCGTTCGACAATTGACCGCATGAAGGTGCCAGCCCCGGTGGCGGCATGTCTCGGCGATCTGAGCTTCAACAGCGTTTCTCTGTGGGCCGTTTAAGCGACATGCATCCTCAGACATTCTCGCCGCGGCCTCTAATTCGAGTATCGGGTCGGGAAGCTGCCAACCATGTTGGTAATCCACCCAACCTCTGGAATCGCCTGGCAACCAAGTACCGTACGTCGCCCACGTCAGGAAATAGCCAATCGGGTCTGCCATAGCAGTCATCGTAATCTGAAGCGTGAGAGCGTGAGCGAGGGAGAGTGCGTCCGCAAAAGCAAAACTAGTGGATCATCGTTGCCGCTCCTCCCTCGCTTACGCTTCGGGTTACGATGGTTTCATCCGCACGATTCGATGGATTGGTCCGCAAATCCCCGTCGTGAGAGCGGACCAACGCACTTCGGTCACATCGACCGACGCAGCGAGGAACGCCGGAGAACCAACTCAGAAATCGTTGGAAATCTGCATCACCGGGGAGGTCGCGCCATTCCGTTTTCCGCTCGCTTCCCAAGACCAATTCCCGACAGGAATTCTTCGTGACCAAGACCGGCCGCGCGTACCGCGTCACGCCTCACGCGAAGCCCGGTTCGGTCAGAATCGTGGGAGCGGACCGAATCCGCGTTCTCGAACCGCTGCTCCCATCCGTCAAGTCCCTGCGAATCTGGTACGACGCGGATTCCCAGATGATCGACGGCATGGCAGATGGTCGAGCGCATGCTGGCCCCTTGGGCAAAACACTCCTGCACATCGCGGCGGGAGGTTGGATCAAGCTGAACCGACTCGCCGATTCGCTGCGAGAGGTAACGCGAACCTCCATCCTCGCCGAACGCGTTATTTCCGAAATCCTGGACCAACTGATCGCATCCTGGGAAACGCTGCCGCGCGACGGAAATCACGTCTTGGCGCTGCAACTGGAATTGCTCAGTAAACTCGGGCAAGCCCCCACACCGCGAACTCGAGAGGTGCTGACCACGATCCCGGTTAGCGGTAAGTCCGCGAAGTTGGCGAAGCAGTTATGTTGCCTGTCGAGTGACATCACGTCATTATCCAGGCGTCAAGCCGCAATCGAAGCAGCTCAGGGGCGCCTCACTCACGCGGAACGAATCACCCGGTTCGCTGAACGACATCGTGTAAACGCCTGAATGATCGGCGGAGAACATATCCGTCACTACTGCTGGGAAAAAGTTGGCCAGGCTCCGATTGGACGAATCAATGTCAGGGAGTTGTTCGCGATGAGATTGCTTTCAAATTGTAGTACTATCATCCTCCATTGCGCGCGCCTTTGAGAGTGCAGACGCTACAAGCCCGGCGGGAATTGATACGATGCCCAAGCCCACCAGTAAAACGCAAAACGTGAAGATCTTTCCACCGACGGTAATTGGATAGATATCACCATATCCAACGGTTGTAAGCGTCGCCACTGACCACCACAGACTATGGAATACAGATGCAAATTTCTCCGGTTGAGCCTCGTTCTCGAAGTAGTAGATGCCCACGGCCGAGAAGTAGAGCAGAAAGATCGCGATGATAACGAACAATACAAGTTCCTCTTTTGCGATTATAAACGCTCGATGGAATCGCTGAACCGCCTTGCTGTATCGTGCGATCTTGAACGCGCGAAACAATCGCAATAGCCGGAATGCACGGATCGAGCGTAGATCAATGCCTGCGGCGATGTAGAACGGCAGAATCGCAATCAGGTCAATGAGTCCAAAGAAACTGAATACGAAGCCCAGCTTGCGATCTGCGACTGAAATGCGGACTAGGTATTCGGCCGTGAATAACAAGACCGTGGCAATTTCAATCCAAGAAAGATAACGCACAGTGGTTGCTGACAGCCCTGGAAGGGTTTCAATCGAAAAAGTAACAAGCGAAACGACAATCAGAAACTGGATAACAAGGTCAAAGATTCGACCCGATGGTGTGTCATTGTTTTCGACGATTTGCTTTAGTCGATCCACGTTAGAGCACCGGCGGTCATTGGGTCGGTGAACACGGCGAAGGCCCGTCCATAAGAGAGTGGCAATGAACTCTTACAACGTTCCAGCTGGCCTTAGGACGAGTTGGAATCGTCTGGTCGCTCCTCACATACTTCCGCACATTCAGTTGATGCCAGAGGTACGTTTTCGTCTGCCTTGATTGATTTGCGTTTCTTTTTTCTCCGTTTCTTCATGCTTAGGTCGCCTGCCTCTAGCAATGCCTCCTTGGAAAGTGCGTCACGGACCGCATTGAAAACATCTTCAAGTTCAAGACGAGCTGGCGCGTTCTTGTTGAGTTGGCGTCGGACCACGGCAAGCACTTCTTCTCGAAAGAGCACTCGCACGACCGACCCCGGACTGAGCGCTTTCTTGTGTTCCCAATAATCATCAAGCAGGCCCTTATCAACACACGCCCGGCTCAACAAACGGAGTTTTTCCCAGAGACTCTCCACATCCGCTTCCATCTCCTCAAGCAAATCCGCCTGCCATGCCAAGTCATGCGTAATACCCTCATTTTCTGCCCAGCTGAGGTGGTAAAGTTTCCATTCAATACCATTTGTTAATGTCACCCAACGGATGCCCGACTTCGAAGCATAATTCTCCGCCTGCTCAATATTTCTCTCGACAAGGCCCTTAATGCCCGCCGCTTTTCCCTCCACAAGTACGCGAACCGTACCCTCAATTTTAAGCGCGATGTCACAATATCGATCGTTGATGCATAACTCCTTTGAGATTTCTCCCTTCAGGCTATCGTACCCCAGTACCTCCTCAAAGAATTTGACGAGGTACATAACCGTGTCCGACTCGTTGGCACCTCGCTCACGAGCTTCTCGAAAGGCCGATCCGAATTTGCGGAGTTGGTTCAATAAGGACTTGTCGACAGCCATACGTATTCTCCAATCGCTACTCTGAAAGCGTACTGCTCGCGCGCTAAACTGGTTCAAGGTACAAAAGTAAACCTTGGTCGATTTGCGATTGCCCAATGTAACCCATCTGGACGGAAAAAAGGTACAAAAAGAAAACCCGGCGCGGCGCAGTGATTTCAAGGACAACGGTGCATGAGCGGGACGAATTCAGGCTGGCCAATTAATTATTGGCGTCGGCGCCGACTGTTGCGTTGCGATGCCTTTTTCGTGCGGCGAACATTCCTGCGGAATGGTGGCGCGGCGCCTTCTTCATTACCGCCCAACAGCAACGGCAATAGCTCTTGAGCCGGTAGCCGGACTTCCGGCGCTAAGCGCAACAGGTAATCCGGTTCGCCCAACGCGGCAGCGTGCAGTGCCTCTCGCAACGGCCGCCAGCGTTCGCCGAAGCCGGTCTCGTCCAACAGTTCCGCCGCTTCGCGACCGTGCCCAGTGTTAACGGCTTCGCGAAAGAAGAGCAGGATGTCGGCCCATGTCTCTTGGAAAAAAATCTCGGTTCCTTCAACGATGAATTGACGAGCCAATTGAGCTGCTTCAGGCCAATTTCCGCAGCGGAGGACAATGCACGCGAGGGTATGGACCATGTGTAGGTCAACCGGAAGCATTGTCAGCGCCCGACGGCTCTGTGCTTTGGCTTCCTGGATGTCGCCATTTGCGACAAAGAGGTGCCAAGCTAGACAATTAGCGATTCTGGCGTCCTTGGGAGCGAGTTCTACAGCATGACGAAAGGCGCCTTCTGCCTCGGCATTTCCTCTCAATTGTTGTTGTAACAGATTGCCGAGGCCGACCCAGGTATCGGCGTCCTTGGGATTGAGTTCGATGGCTTGGCG
>CAZFLF010000021.1:0-16022 GCA_964519825.1 uncultured Pirellulaceae bacterium
GCGGTTAAACGAATCCCGGAGCCAGAGTATGTTTTCACGAATCCTATTCCTCACAAGTTTGTCGTTGGTCCTCTGCGGTTCAGTGCTGGCGGCCGATCCACCAGAGCCAAAACTAACGCCGCTGGTGCGCGTGATCGATCTGAACGTCGGCGAAACGGTCGACGTCGACTTGAGTGACGGCTCGCGTGCGCGCGTCAAGCTCGTTGATCTGCAGGAGACTCACGACACGGTCTGTTTCGCCGTGCGGCAAGCCGCGGTCACGCTGGAGGTCAACGGCCAACAGGCGAAGCTGATTTCGGGAAACTATCAGCTGCCTCAGACCGTGGGCAACGTTCAAATCGATTGTTCGATTACCAAGGGCTACAACGAGAACGGCACGGCCAGCTTCTGGGGCTTGGACAAGGACGCTCGCTTGCGGCTGTGGCCAGCCGGCTCACCGTGGATCAATCCGGGTACGTTTCTCTATCCCGCGAAACAAAAATGGTTCGCGGCCGATACGCAGATGTCGAACGAACCTGTGTTCGTCGACGGAGGGGACAAAGCTGGGAAGCGGCCAATCTACTACCACAGTGGACTGGACATTGGCGGCACCGAGGGGATGGTGGAAGTGGTCGCCGCCACCGACGCCCTCGTAGTCTCGGTCGGCGAAGTAGTGCTCGACGGACACCGCGACGATACGCCCGTGTCGCCACGGTACGACGTAGTCTATTTGCTGGACCCGCGCGGCTGGTACTACCGCTATAGCCATCTGAAAGAAATCGACGAGCAGATCGTGCCGGGCCGCGTGGTGCGGATGGGCGACCGAGTCGGCTCGCTGGGAAAAGAGGGAGGCAGCGGGGGCTGGTCGCATCTGCACTTTGAAATCAAAAGCCGGCAACCGTCCGGGAAGTGGGGCACGCAGGAAGGCTATGCGTTTCTCTGGGAAGCCTACCAGCGTCAATACAAACCCAAACTGATCGCCGTAGCTCGTCCTCATCACCTGATTTGGACCGGCGCGACCATCACTCTGGATGCCACCAAATCTTGGAGTGCAGCCGGCAAAGTTGACCGTTATCAATGGCAATTCGAAGACGGCTCCATGTCGGTCGAGCCGATTGTGAGTCGGACCTACGACACGCCGGGACGACACAGCGAGGTGCTAAAGATCGCCGATGCCGACGGAAACGTCTCGTACGACTTCACCGTCGTTCTCGTCGTCGACCGCGAACATCCTGAGCGGCTGGTGCCGTCGATTCATCCCAACTATTCGCCATCGCTGGGGATTCGCGCCGGGGACCCAATCACGTTCAAGGTTCGTACCTTCAACACGAAAGATGGCAAAGAAACTTGGAACTTCGGCGACGGCAGCCCGCAAGTCGAAGTCCATTCCGACGGCAACGCCGTGCAGCATGCGCCGGACGGTTACGCGGTGACAACTCATGCGTTTCAGAAGGAGGGAGACTACGTGGTCCGCGTCGAACGCTCGAATGCCTTCAGAGTCAAAGCCGTCGGGCATTTACAAGTGCAGGTCGGTGCAGCTTCCAAGTAACGCCTTCGCGATGAACCTCTTCATCCGTGTGCTTCCATCCGTGTGCAATCTCGTATTGAAAGACCGCGCACACGGATGGAGTCACACGGATGGAGTCAATGCCACGAGAGGGAGAGCGACTCACCGATCAATTCTGTGATCCACTTCAACAAAGCCTCGCGGAAATTATTCATCCGCTAACCGATGGATCGTGTTGTGCAGGACTCCGCTCACGACTTTACCGGACGACGAACGGAGCGAATATCGAATTTCCATACACCAAGTTGGCGCATTGTCAGGGATTTGAATGTGGACGGTGCGGCGGTCGGCGGCCAGTGTCACACTTTCGACGCCCAGCGACTTCTCGTTGTAGTGATTGGAGCCGTAATCGGCGGTCCGTTTTAGCGACCATGTCTTGATCGCAAAGGCCTCGGCTTTCTCGACCGAGTCGGCGGCGAGATCGTCCGTGAATTTCAACGTCAATCCGCGGCGTGTCGCATGTAACTCCACAGGAATGTGAATCGGCTGGCCGGTGTAACGGATGCGATAGAATCCGCCCGGCTGAGTCGCGTTGCCAGCCCAGGCGAACATCCCGCAGACGTACAGCTGGCCGTCGATCGGATGAAAGCGGCCGCGGTGGATGCCGGTTGGGAACAGCGGCAGCGGCAGCTCGATCATCCCACCTTGTTTTTGCCCAGACTCGGTTTTTCCAGTTTTTCCAGTTTTTCCAGTTTGTCCTAAGCGTCCTGTTGGCACCTCTTCATGCGGAACGACGAAGATCTTGCCATAACCATAAGACAAGTTGAGTAGCGAACCCTGCAATGGTCCCCAGCGGTCGCTGGTTATCCATAGCACTTCAGCCGGCGAACGGTCGAAGTCGTTCGTGATCCAACACAATGGCTGCTCCATCGCCGAGTCGGACGAGTCGGTCACATTGTGGTAGCCAAACATATTGCCATAGAAGCGAGGCGGGCCATCCGGATCGACGGTCACCCAGTTAATCCGATTCTTCGGGTTCCAGTGCCCTTCCTGGTCGGTGACGATGAACGAGCCATCTGGGTTCAGACAGACACCATTCGCTGCGCGGAACCCGTTCGCCAGGATATCCGTTTTCGAGCCGTCTTTGCTGACTCGCAACAGTGTGCCGTGTTGCGGCACAATGGCCGGCAACGCATGCCGCGCCGACTTCGCGTAATAGAGATTCCCTGCCGAATCGACTTGCAGACCCATCGCGAATTCGTGGAAGTGCTCAGTGACCTGATGGTCATTGTTGAAGCATTCGTAGAAATCGGTTTCACCGTCTTGATTGAAATCGTGCAGGCGAACGATCTGGTCGCGGCAAGTGACGAGAATCTGGCCACTGATGATTTTCAAACCCAATGGCTGAAAAAGTCCCGACGCGATGCGTTGCCATGTGAGCTTGGTTTGGGTACTCACGCCGGAGACCAACCATACGTCTCCGTCCCAAGTACACACCGCTGCCCGATCTCCGTCCGCGAAAAAATCGAAGCCCGTCAGCCGCATCTGAGCCAACCACGGGTTATTGTCGGGTGGCGTCAGAATGTCGACGGCAAACGGTCCGTCCTCGCGGCCGCGCATGACGTCGGTGGCAATCGTCTGCTCCCAATGCTTCTTGGTCTTCTCTTCCGGGTCCTGCCCTTGCACAGTGAGAGAGTAAGGAATGGATAACTGCGCCCAATCCGGCGGCTCGATTGCCCAATCTGCCACACGGGCGATTTCCAGTGCCGCGGAATCAGTCGGTGCGTTGGCGAACCAAAGCCGGAGCTGCAACATCTCCGAACCAGAGGGGATATCAAGCAGTAATCGCCCCGCGTTGTCCGTGCGCCAGCACCCGCCCGGCAGGGATTTCTGCAGTCCCACAGTAAGCCGTCCGCTGGAGTGGGGTTGTTCCGGCGGAAGTTTGGGGCGGCGTGCAAAGACAATGTCTGGTGGCTCAGTCGGTACACCGTCCATCTGATTGTCCAGCGGTCGGATTTCGCCGCCGGTCACCGTAGCAACGAGGAGCGTTAAAGGACGTTTGCGAAGTCCGATCTGAAAAGTACGTGTGAAGTAGTCGCTTTTGTGCTCCGTGGTTGATCCACTACCGCGCTGTACATGCTGATTACCTTCCAGAACAGGCGTGCTACCAACCGAGTAAAGCAAGATGGTTTGAGCAGCGCGCGGATAAAAGCCGAGAAACTTTGCCCATTTGCGTGGCAGCGGACCGTACGGTCGACCATCGCGGCCGCGTAATCGCGGATCATCGAACGAACCGGTGACCGGATTCGCCCAGCCAGGCCCGACCGGATTCGATGCAAGAATCTGTCCGACGATCTTCGGATGCACGTGATGTTGCCCATCAAAATGGATTCCGTGCCAATCGATGAATCCAGTGCCGCTCCACACCGCGGCCATGCGTAGCGTGTCATGATCAAAGATCGACCAGTGCCGGCCGCGCGAGACTCCTCCAGGACCAGGATCGAGCTGCATCGCGATCCCTTTGTAGGCGAAGTTGGGGGACTCGCCATTCTGTTTCTTGTCCGCATTAGGAATCTCATACGTATTGATCAAGCTCGGACCATAATCCATGACAACCCACGGTTCGAGGTTGCTCGGTTCCGGTCCGAACGTGCTGCCGTGCGGTAGGCGGGCAAGATACGAATCGTCGATGCCAGCGAACTGCGTCGGATTCCTGGGCCGCAGATACGTCTCGCGGATGTAGTGAATGACATCGTACTTTTGCTTCGGTACCATCCAGGTCTGCGGGACCATGAAACCGAAGCCGCGCGTCAACGTTTGATACATGGCGAACGGATCGTTGCCGTTTTTCGCTTTCCATTCGGCGAATCGCGGAGACAGCGGCAACGAACCTGCCTTGTCGTGCGTGCCGTGGCAGTTGGCACAAACGCGGAGATAGATCGTCTCCCCTCGTTTCAGGCTGTTCGCATCCCATCCGCGAATCAGTCCGGCGTGATCAATCCGCTGTTCGTATTCCGGTAGCGACACGGCCGCAATCAGCGACGGATCTGGTTTCAGCTCGAGCGCTCGCAGCGGCCCGCCGTCGCGAATCTCGATCAAGTAGCGGACTAGGTCGAGAAACTGCTGCCGGCTTGCGAGTTGATTGACTTGTCCGGTCGGCATGAGCGAGGTCGCCGACGCAGACCGCTGTTCAATCTGTTTCTTCAGAATCGTAACCAGACGCCCATGCTGCATTGGATCACGGAGCACAATCGCGTCGTCTCGTTCTTCGGCGATCAGTCCATTCATCCCCGTCCCGTCGGTTGTGACGACGGCTATCGTTTCGAATCCCTTCCTGATCACCTTGGACGGTGCGAGGACTGATTCCACCAGGTCCGCATCCGACACGGTCTTCTCCAGTCGGCTCAAATCCGGCCCCAGTGCTCGTTGCGGCTCTTCGCCGGCGTGACAGTGCGAGCACACCATGTGGTGCTGAAAGAAAACGATCGCCCCGCGCTTCGCGTCACCCAATTCCTTTGCATCGTTTGCCAGCGCCACCGGTGACTCGGATTGCAACTCCACTTCCAGCATTTGGGCTGACGCAGCACTGGCGAGGACGCAAAGGAAATAGAGACCAACTGCGGTGAGTCGCCAGCGCTGACCATGAAGCAAATCAAGGTTTGGATTTCGCACTGACATCTCGTCGTTTGGAGTGCGGTGGCTTGACACCGCTTTGGATCGCGCGAAGTTTGACGCTGGTTTCAACGAAAGCGGTGTCAAGCCACCGCACTCCAAATTACCTGACAAGGTGGTTGCTACGGTTGTTTGTTCAACCCAGACCCCAACCAGTTCACTGCGTTGGTGAGGATCTTGAGCGGCAGTTCCTGCTTATAGACCGGATAAGTTTCGTGGCCCGGTCGGAAATAGAAGACGCGCCCCGCGCCAAGCCGCCACACGCAGCCGCTGCGAAAGTGTTCGCCGGCCTCCCAACGTTCTTCCAGGACTACCTCATCCGGTTCCGGAACGTGAAACGGCTCCGAATACATCTCGGTCTGGGGGATTGTGAATGCCGAGGGCAAACCGTGCGCGATGGGGTGATCCGGTTTGAGCACAGTGACTTTGCTCGGCTTGCCATCAGCGCGATAGGCTGGGAAGACGCAATTCGGCAGGTCAACTCGCACGTGGGTCACATTCGCTCCGCGCTTTACAGCGTAATAGGCCGGCGTCACCAGCGAATCGGCCGCCGGGACGAATCGCCCCTCAGGAGCCACAAACTCGAACTTCACCGCCGGACCATTTTGAGGATCGGGATAACGGCGCCGGGCATCCTCGCGAGTCCGTTCGTTCATGGCTTCGATAAATGGTGCGGACCAGTGCGCCGAATGCAATGCGATCAGCGCGAGTTGTCCCCGTTTGATTCGATCGACAATCCCCTTCGCCATTACTGGCGTGATTTCGTGCTGTCGCACGTGCCCCCACCAAACCAATACATCGGTGTTGTCGAGCAGGTCGGCAGGAATTCCTTTTTCCGGCTGATCGATGTTCGCCGAGATGACCCGCAGCCCAGGCTCCTGGCGAAGATGGTCGGCTATCGCATTGCCCAGAAAGTGTTCATAAGCCAGTTTCTGCTGTGGTTGCTGTTCATCCCAGACAACCACCCGGATCAGCGGTTCCGCGGCAGGTGCTTCACGAACTGCTAGAACAGAGAGCAGCACAAAGACAGCAAGCGGCGCCAAGCCGATGGAAACGATGGATCGTCGCACGCGATGGCTCCTGACTGATAAGTGCCCGCACGTCGTACACCGTACTCTGTACACCGTACTTCGTACGAAGTACAGCACGACTCCCAGTTCACGTACGAATACTGAATTCCAATTGGAGAGAACTTCGTATTTCTACTCCGGATCAATTGGCCATCGGCAACGAGCGTGTGTTAAACTGCAGCCTACCACGTTGCCGATCCCTTGAACCCGCCATCATCTCACCCTCTCACCCTCTCACCCTCTCACCCTCTCACCTCCGCACACTCGCCGTGCTTACCCGCTATGCGTTGGTCGAATCGACTAATACCGATTGCTGCGACACTCCTGTTTGGGGCAGCGACAGTTCGCGCCGTGGAGGATGGCGACGCTTTTTTTGAGAAGAAGATTCGGCCGCTGCTGATTCAGCACTGCTTTGAATGCCACAGTGAAGACGCGGAAGAGAGTGGTTTGCGGGTCGATTCTTTGACGGCGATGCTGCGAGGTGGCGAGCGCGGTCCGGCGATCGTAGTGGGGAAGCCGGAAGAGAGCCTGCTGATCAGCGCGGTGCGACATGGTGAACTGTTGAAGATGCCGCCGAAGCGCAAGCTTTCCACTGCCCAGGTCGCAGATTTGGAACAGTGGATCGCTCGTGGAGCCCCCTGGCCCGGTGCGGCGCCCGTGACGGCTCCGGTCGCAATTGCCGCGAAGAACACCGCAACGATTTCGGACTCGCAGTTGAAGCATTGGTCATTTCAGCGCCCAGTCGCTGCCGCAGTTCCCGCGGTCGCCGATCCAGATTGGCTACAATCTCCCCTCGATGCGTTCGTCCTGCGGACGCTGGCGAGTCACGAGTTGACTTCCGCGCCGCCGGCCGACAAAGCGACGCTGATTCGCCGGGCAACGATTGATCTCGTCGGTTTGCCGCCAACACCTGACGAGGTCGACGCGTTTCTCGCCGACGACGCCCCGGATGCCTGGCCGCGGCTGGTCGATCGGCTGCTGGCATCACCGCGATACGGTGAACGGTGGGGCCGTCACTGGCTCGACGTCGCCCGCTATGCCGACTCGAACGGATTGGATGAAAACCTCGCGTACGCCAGTGCCTTTCGTTATCGCGATTACGTGGTGAGTGCGTGGAATCGTGATCTGGCTTTCGATCAATTCGCGCGCGAGCAGCTTGCCGGAGACCTGCTGCCGTCGAGCGGCGACACGCAAACCGATCTCGATCGGATCGTCGCGACGGGCTTTCTATCGTTGGGTGCGAAGATGCTCGCCGAGGACGATCCTGTCAAGATGCAGATGGATATCATCGACGAACAGGTCGACACGGTTGGTCGCGTATTCCTGGGATTGACGCTCGGCTGCGCTCGTTGTCACGATCACAAATTCGATCCGTTCACGACGGTGGACTACTACGGCCTGGCCGGTATTTTCGCTAGTACAAAGACCATGGAGACGCACACGGTTGTGGCCCGGTGGCTCGAGCGGCCGTTGGGCGCCCCGGACGTCATTGCGGCGCGTGACAAGCAACAGGCCAAGATTGCCGAAGTTGATGCCCGCCTCGTCAAAACGACCAACCGAGAATTACAGCGCCTACTTCGCGCAGCACGTCAGCACGTCGGCGATTATTTGCTGGCCGTGCGACACGCCGAGTATCTGGCATCGTTGCTCAAGGAGCGCCGCCCACTGGGGAACGAGCCCGATGTCACAAAACGGCCCGGCGTCATCGTTATCGAAGCGGAACAATACGCGCGCGGCAACGTGCTGCAAGACACGACTTCCTATGGCGTCGGAATTGGGGTTCTGGTCAATCGAGGTGAAACGCCCAATTTCGCCGAGTACGACGTCACAGTGCCGGAGTCAGGACTGTATCAGTTCGAAGTTCGCTATGCCGCGGCCAGTGCGCGTCCGACGAAGCTGCTGATCAATGGCCAGTTGGCCAAGCCGAATATCGCCAACGATGTCACCGGAGGTTGGCAACCGGAAAATCAGACCTGGAAGGTCGAAGGTTTCTTTCCGCTGAAGTCTGGCGGGAATCTGCTGCGTATCGAACATCCACAGGCCTTTCCACACATTGACAAGCTGTTGATTGCCCCAGCTTCCGCGGACGTTCGCGACTTGCAGCTGGTCCGTCTGGATCAGAGCTACGAAGTGTTGCCGGAGCTGGTCACGCAATGGCGCAAGTTTCTGGAGAACTCGGGGGACGACCAACTGTCACCCTTACGTGAATGGCGCGCGGCGTCAGCAGATCAGCCTACGGTGCGACTGCGTGAACTGGCCGAGCGATTCCAGCGCGATGCGGTGCGCGTCGTCGAAGCTTGGGAGAAGGCCTTGGAGCAGGACAAGAAGGTCACGGCGCTGCCCAACGCGGTAGACGAGGCCGTCCGCGGGCTGTTGTTCGACACTGCCGGTCCTTTCGCGACACCGAAGGAAATCGAGGGGCATTATTCGCCGGATGCCGCCGGTGAAGTCCAACAACTACGTCAAGAAAAAACGGCACTCGAGGCCGCACTCCCGAAGTTGCCCGAAGCGATGGCGGTGCTCGACGATTCGCCGCGAGATCTGAAAGTCCATATTCGTGGCAGTCACCTCTCGCTGGGTGCAGTCGCTCCCCGCTGTTTTCCGCGATTCCTAGCCGATAATTCCGCGACGATCGACGCGGCGCATAGTGGACGACTGGAATTGGCGAATTGGGTCGCACGTCGTGACCATCCGTTAACGGCGCGCGTGTTGGTGAACCGGATCTGGCAGTGGCATTTCGGCGTGGGATTGGTGCGCTCCTCCGATAATTTCGGACTGCTCGGAGATCGGCCGACGCATCCCGAACTGCTCGATTGGTTGTCTCAACGATTAGTCGAATCAGGTTGGTCGATGAAAGCGTTACATCGACTCATCATGCTGTCGTCGACGTATCGCATGAGCACGCACTGGAACGCCCGCGCGGCGGAGTCCGATCCCGATAACACGTTGTTGTGGCGATTCAACCGCCGGCGCCTCGAAGCCGAGACGATTCGTGATTCGATACTGTCCGTCAGCGGCCAGCTGGATTCGCGCATGGGCGGGTCGCAGCTGCCAACGGGCAATCGGCAATACGTGACGAGTACGGCCAGCGTAGATCCGGTCGTATACGAATCGCGGCGTCGCTCGGTCTACCTTCCGGTGGTGCGCAGCGCGCTGTTCGACGTTTTCCAGGCGTTCGACTTCGCGGATCCCAGCGTCTCACAGGGAAAGCGGGAAACGACGACGATCGCTCCCCAGGCGTTATTCCTCATGAACAGCAAATTCGTTTCCGAACAAACGCGCGAGCTGGCAGTTGCCCTGTTGGCGGATCCAGCCCGCGCTGATGCCGATCGTGTACAGGAGTTGTTTCGACGAGCACTCGGACGGTCCGCGTCGGCCGGCGAATTCGATCGTGCGGTCCGATTTGTTTCGGAGTACGCCCATCGGCAGTCCGAGCAAATGCCTGAGTCGACTGACACGCGGTTACGGGCGTGGCAGAGCCTCTGTCGCGCGGTGTTGTCGACGAACGAGTTTGTGTATGTGGAGTAACTTTGGAGTGCGGAGACTTGTCACCGCTTTCCTTTTCCATCGAGTTTGCAGTTGAGAATGTATTGAGTCGCCGTCGGTTCGAAAAATCCAAAGCGGTGACAAGTCTCCGCACTCCAAAGACCATGACCCAATTATCACGACGCGAGTTGTTGCGGAATTGTGCGGCCGGGTTCGGCGGTGTGGCGCTAGCGGCATTGCTCCAAGGAGAATCTGCCGCCGAGCCGCTGGCGATAAAGCAGCCACATTTCGCCCCGCGCGCGAAGCGAGTCATCTTTCTCTTTATGCACGGTGGGCCGTCACAGGTCGACACATTCGACTACAAGCCGCTGCTAGAGCGCGATCACGGAAAGCCGCTGCCGTTCGCCAAGCCACGGGTGGTCTCGAGCGCAACCGGAAATCTGCTGCGCTCGCCGTGGAAGTTCCAGCAATACGGCGAATGCGGCGCGTGGGTCAGTGACTTGTTTCCGCGCGTGGCCGGGTGTGTGGATGACTTGTGCATCCTCAATGGGATGCATTGTTCCAATTCGCGCCACGGTGCTGCTCTGCTGGAACTGCATACCGGCAGCGATACGTTCGTTCGCCCCAGCATGGGTTCGTGGATTACCTATGGACTGGGGACCGAGAATCACGATCTGCCCGGGTTTATCACCATGTGCCCGACGCTGACACACGGCGGAGTCAACGCGTACAGTTCGGCGTTCCTTCCAGCGGACTACGCCGGCACGCCGCTCGGAAACGCCAGTATTCCGGCGGATCGAGCCAAGGTTCCGTTCATCGACAACTTCGATCAAACGCCGCGCGGCTTGCAACGGCTGGAACTAGATCTGGTGCGGGAGTTCAATCTCGCGCGGCAATCCACCACCGGTCCAGATTCGGCCCTCGAAGCCCGCATCCATTCTTTCGAGCTGGCGTTTCGACTGCAGTCCGCCGCGCCGGAACTGCAGGACGTCAGTGGCGAAACCGAAATGACGCGCAAGTTGTATGGACTGGACAACCCGCAGACCGCCAATTTCGGTCGACAGTGTTTGATGGCACGGCGATTCGTCGAGCGGGGTGTGCGGTTTGTCCAGTGTACGCACAGCTACAAATGGGACCAGCACGGCGACTTGAGAAAAGACCACGCGCGAAACGCCAGCGAAGTCGATCAACCGATCGCTGGACTACTCGGCGATCTCAAGGCGCGCGGGCTGCTCGATGACACGCTTCTACTGTGGGGCGGCGAGTTTGGCCGCACGCCGGTCGCACAAGGAACCGATGGCAGGGATCACAATCCGCAAGGCTACACGATGTGGTTGGCTGGAGGGGGCGTGAAGCCAGGTATCCGCTACGGCGCGACGGACGAGTACGGTTACTACGCGATCGAGAACAAGGTCCACGTCCACGATCTGCACGCCACGCTGTTGCACTTGCTGGGCTTTGACCACAAGCGTCTGACCTTCCGCCAAGCCGGCCGCGATTTCCGTCTCACGGATGTCCACGGCGAAGTGGTTCACGAGATCATCTCCACGTAGCCGTTACGCTCCGCTCACTTGTGCGCAAACGCGTGGCGGAATACATCCTCGTCGAACTGTTCTGGGACTTTTCCTTCGGCCGCGTAGAGATATAGCGCGCCGATGACGATTGTGTTGAGCGCGGACGAGATCAAGGAGACGATTAGTAAGATGACAATGCCGATTCCGATGCTAGCGAAACCTACCGGAAGGAGATCCATCCCCAGCGCAACGACGCCCAGAATGATCGGAATAATGCCGAGCAACATGGCTCCGAAGACGACGAAGCCAATTCCAAAATTCGCGGTGAGCGCCTCGCCCCAGGTCTTCTTGAGAATACTGAAGGATCGTTTGGTCGCCGCGATCGGACCCATTCGTTCCACCACAATCACGGGCACCACGAAGTAGGTCACGGCCGACCAGGCCATCCCCATCAGCCCGGCGACAATCTGGCCGACTTTCTCCGATCGCGATTCGATGACTCGCAACAGGACTCCGACGGTCGCGGCCACGGCGGCCCAGCCGGCAATCTGCGGTAACAGGGAGGACGCGGCGGAAAACCCGTCCCGCAAGTTGGGATTGCCCCCCTTAAACCGAATGATCGCGCAAGCGACGAGCGCCGAATTGAAAAAGACGATGACGAAGTAGTTCACGAAGTAGTAGGCAAACAACACAACTAGGCCCACGATTTGATGGAATTGCCCGCCGTCCCCCTGCTCCGCGGCTCGCTCGGCCATGACTTCGTCCACGAATCCCGTCGACCAGAGAGGAAATGCGAAACTCGCCATGACCATCATGCACGCAATTCCGCTCAGCAACGGAAACACCAGTAGTTCCTTGTCGAGCATTAAGACGCGCCAACTTTGTCGGGCCAATTGCCATCCGGTTGCCATTCGCTCAAACATGCGAGAAGTCCCTTGCGAAAAGGTCTGGTCCAAGTCCGTTTGACACGTGGTCGGGGATTATAGGATTCAAGGTAACGAAATCACAACGAATTATTTCCGCAAGAAAATGCCTAAGGCCACGCTCAATGCGGTGAGAATCGTCGCCGATGCCGTAGCGATCAGAAAAGCTCGCTGGACAGTCGTCCGTTTGGCGTATGAGCCGATCAAGATGGGAATGGCGGTCCAGCCGATGCCGCCGATGCAGAAAAACAATCCGACCGTCCGACCATGCAGCGAAGGTTGGACGTGGCTGAGCAGGATGGCAATCAACGTCGGGAATATCGGACCCAAGATCAAGCCCGCCACGACCACCATCGCACAAGTCAGCCAGGCCACGCGGCTGAAAGCGATTCCCAGTGTAAACGCAATACACAGGGACGACATTGTCACCACTAGGGTCGTGTCGGCTCCTTCCGGCAACGTCAACGCCGTAACCAATCGCGAGCCCATGAACGTCAGCCAAAAAACAGACAGCAGGCTCGATGCACGTCCCTCGCTAACACCCTTGTCGGTCATCAGCGTTGTAGCCCAGGTGGCGACGGCAGCCTCGATCGGCACGTGGAAGAAGAAGGCCAGGCAACAGAGCCAGACGATCGGATCCGAGAGCAGGATGCCTAACCCACCGGCAACCGTTTCCGTGCCTGGGGAAACCAGTTTCTCCCAGTCAACGCCGAATGCCAACAACATAGGAACGACGGCAAATGTTGCGAGGACGAGAAACGTCCGTTCGAGACGAATCTTGCGGATCAGCACGACGACTAAAATCGGCGTCAGGAACGCTCCCATTCCGAAAATGAAATCCCCCATGTTCATGGCATAGGCCATGCGTCTGGAAATCTCTTCCGCGGGAAGAAATGCCGGTGGCGACGTGACGTTCAGCACGTTCACCAAGGCTGACCATCCGGTCCCCAGCACGAGAACTGCGAGGAGTGTCGTGCGATAGGACTGGAGTTGTGCCAGAATCACCAGGCTGACGATTAGCAGTACAAACCCACCGGACAGGACGGCCTGCTTGCCCACCGCATCGACGAGAAATCCCGCGGCAAAGACCATTGGGATCAAGGTGAATCCGAACACGCTCACCAAACCACCGACGCGGGCCTCGTCGATGTTGAGCTTACGTGCGAGCGGCACCTTGACGCTCCCTAGCAGCGCATGGCACATTCCCGCGACGAACAGCGCGGCGATTTGCATCAACGTAAGCATCGGATCCACAGTGCAACTCCTTGAACGCAATAGGCTGCCGCTGTTCAATATTCCTGTCCACGATCTTCCTGTCATGAGGGAAGACAGGACTATCAGACCAGACTAGATACCAAAATTCACAAAAAAGCGCATGCACTTGGCGGAACAACGCGGAAAACTTGTCATCCTGCTGATGATTTCGGTCGCAATGGCTATGAGCGGGTATGCCTGGTGGCATCAGTTTCAATCGGGGCGGCGTAGTGCTGAGTTCTGGGGGACCGCGGCTACCATCCAGGTACGGTACGCTCCGCGTGTCGAGTTCCTGCGATTGCACCGGAAGGGTGAAATCGCGGAGCCTGCTCGCGAAACGCTGACGATTCGTGGCATGGAATACATCGTCGGTGACCCGTTCGACGTTACACGCTCGCGCGGCATGGTCCATGCCCGGCATGCGCTGGTCGACGACCTCAGCTTCGACTGGAGTTCGCGTGCGCCGGAGACCGCGAACTGGGAATTCCTGCTGCGATTTCGCGATCAAGGCCAACCAGTGACTGCAGCGTTCGATACGGAGCGCGGCCTTGTCTGTTTCGTGGACCAGTCACGAGTTAACCAGTTCATCCCAAAAATCGCCGCTGCATTTCGTCAGAAGCGGGATGAGTGGATGAAGCTCGCGGAGCGCGCAGCGGTTGATGAATGACCCATAAGTCCCATACGACCTATGAGTCTCATGAGTCCCATGAACCCACGACACTATCCACGCGGCCTCGCACGCAGTGCCGTCGGTAACCAGCCAATCACGATGCCCATTGCGAAGCCGACTCCGTGTGCCCAGTTGGCAATGCGAACATCGCCGACGTTGAACGCTCCGGCGAATCCAAGTCCCAAGAAAACGAGCGACATGAATACGGTGCCGCGGTTGATGTAGAGACCTGATGCCGGGTCGAAGCGGCTTTTCATCCAAAGATAGCCGAGCAAGCCAAAGACCACCCCGGACAAACCGGCAAAGAAAGCCGATCCGCCCCAGGCGGTGGGGACCAGTGCCTGCGCGAGATTGGACGGCACAGCGATGGCAAGCATCAATAGCGCCAATCTCCAAGTTCCGCGCCGGTGCTCGATCACACTCGCGAGCTGGTAGAACATCACCATATTGAATGCGAGATGCATCGCGCCGTAATGGACCAACGCGGGCGTCACGATCCGCCACACTTCTCCTTTGCGCAGATCGATGAGCCTGACAGTGAAACTATCTTGGTTCAAATCTGTCACAAAATGAACCCTGTCGGAAAACAGGAGCTTGCGCATGAGCGGTTGGAGAGGATCCCCACCCATGTTGGTAAACACCCCGATGATGCAACACACCAGGATGATAGCCAACGTCAGGGGCCTCCGGCGTCCTGCGGTTGGGCCGCGCCAGCGCTGTCCCATGGTGACGACGTTTTGTCGCGCGGCTTCCCGCTTGATTGCTTCCTCGCGGAGTCGCTGCTCGGCAGTTTGTTCGACCCCCTGGAATTTGGCATTCGCCGGGTCGGCTTGGAATTCGGACAATGCGGCTCGCGCGGCGGCAAGCTGATCTTCATCACGAACCCACACGGCCCATCCAGCGCCGTCCGCCTCCGAATGCGCATGAATTCCCTGAGTCACCAGGTACGAGGCGAAACGGGTGGCTTCCGCACGATTGGAAAGGGTGCCGATTTGACGCATGGCGGTGTGTTCGTCCGACTTCGGTTGTGAGTCAACTCGTCCCAATTCCCAGCGCCCGCAACTGGCCCGTTTCGAGCAGTCGCTGGGCTCGTTCGACTTCGGCGTAGTACTCGCGGCGCTCGAGCCAGTCTCCTGCGGCCTCGTCAAGGACAACGACGACATCTCGATGGAGTTGCAACGCCGAGGCGGTAATTTGGGCCGTGACGGGACCTTCGATCGTACTGCGAATCGCGGAGGCTTTCCCCGCTCCGAGGGCCAAGAGCAAACACCGCCGCGATTCCAAAATCGTCCCAACTCCCATCGTGACCGCCAATCGTGGCACTTGTTCCTCGCTGCCGAAGTATCGGGCGTTGTCTCGAACTGTTTGGCCAGTCAACGTTTTCAGACGAGTGCGGCTGCCGAGCGAGGAACCTGGTTCATTGAAGGCGATGTGTCCGTCGCTGCCGACACCCAGAACTTGCAGGTCGATTCCTCCGACGTCGCGAATCCGCTGTTCGTATTGGCGGCAGTGGGCCTCAAAATCAAGCGCTCGGCCGTCTGGAACGTAGGTTCGCGTGGAGTCGAAGTTGACATGCTCGAACAGATTCTTCTGCATGAAATAGCGATAACTTTGCGGATGGGACGGAGCGAGGCCGACGTACTCGTCGAGATTGAAGGTGGTGACTCGCGAAAAATCCAGACCTTCTTCGCGATGCAAGCGGATTAATTCGCCGTACGTCCCCAGCGGCGTCGCACCTGTGGCCAAACCCAAGACGCAGTCCGGTTTGCGCCGAACCAATTCGGCGATAAAACGGGCACCGCGACGACCAACGTCGTCCGGGGTCGGTTCAATGATGACTCGCACCAAAGTTTCCTTTGTCGAACACAACGCCAACCAAATTGGAGTCAGGCTTCAGACTGACGGAACGCGGGATGGGCAAAATGCCTTTTACCGGGAGGGCGAGGC
>CAZFLF010000021.1:16122-17714 GCA_964519825.1 uncultured Pirellulaceae bacterium
GCGCCTGGCTCGGCAGGAGCCTCGCCCTCCCAATCTACCAGCGCGCCGGATGCTGCTGAAGTTTTAGTCCAAATCGGTGTGTCGACCAACCCGCCAGACGATTCGTCTAGGACGGTTCGACACTCCACCGCTATAATCCGCCCCCCTGAACGCTCCACGCAATCAGGTCGTTTGGCCGCCAGCCGTAGGCGTGCGCTTTGTCGGTGGGCTCCGTGTTGAGCGGCTGCCGAAGAAACGCACGCCTGCGGCCTGCGGTTAAGCAAAGCTCAGCAACAAGTTCTGACGTGGGTACCGGTATGCGTTCAATTGCGATCATGAACCAGAAGGGTGGCGTGGGGAAAACAACCACGGCGGTGAACCTGAGCGCCGCGCTGGCGGAAGCTGGGCAGCGCGTTTGCTTGCTGGATTTGGACCCCCAAGCGCATGCGTCGTTACATCTCGGCGCGGCCGCGAAGGATGGCGAACCGACGATCTACGATGTACTTATCGGTGATCTGCCGCTCAGCGCTGCCCGCCGCAGGGTCGGTGAGAATCTGTGGGTGGTGCCATCCCACCTGGACCTGGCGGCCGCGGAATTGGAATTGGCCGGTGAGGTCGGTCGCGAGGTGATTCTGCGCGACAAACTCGCGCAAGACGACGGCGAGTTCGATTTTCTGATCGTCGATTGTCCGCCGTCGCTGGGCGTTCTAACGCTGAACGCGCTGACCGCGGTGCGCGAGGTCTTTTTGCCCCTGCAACCCCACTTTCTTGCACTCCACGGGTTGAGCAAATTACTTCGCACTATCGAAGTGGTCGTAAAACGACTGAATCGTGAACTGCAACTTAGCGGCGTCGTGTTGTGCATGTATGAATCGGGGACGCGACTCGCCGCAGAAGTGGCCGCCGATGTTCACGATTTCTTTGAGCAGCACGCCGCACAAGGTGAGACTTGGGCGCGAGCGCAAACCTTTGAGACTCGCATTCGGCGCAACATTCGTCTCGCTGAGGCGCCCAGCTTTGGTCAGTCGATTCTGCAATACTCCACGCAATCGCACGGCGCGGAGGACTATCGCCAATTGTGCCGCGAAGTGCTCGACCAATCCGCGGCGGTACGTGGCAATCTCGACGCCGCGGCCTAGGCGGAAGCGATTCGGTCCGGACATCGCTCTCGGGACCAGTCAGGTGATCCCTCAGTGTTCTCGTTTCCCGGCGCTGCTAGGAAATGCACTGTCTCGGCGGCTCTGCCGCCTGTTTGCGGACCGGCGGAGCCGGACATTCTATGGGCTTCCTAGTGGAACATGGGAAGTTTCGTCGCCGAGCACCTGATTGCAACTGGGTCCAGTCGTATCGAGAGTGCCGATTCTTTCTGACAGCGAATTCAGGCCGCCCGATCGATGCCCAGCCTGATTCCGTTTAAGACACAGGTGCCGGTTTCGTCAAGCGTCTTGAGCTTTTTTCTCGTCAAGTCTCCGGAGAACGTAACTTTTGGCCGAGCGGCGGACGATTCCCAAATAGGTAGTGAGGGATCGTGTGCGCGGTAGGACGCCGCATTCGGGAGAAGTCCCGACTCCGGCCAGCAGGAAGCTCATGTCGGCGCGAAGGAAATCTTTGAG